>CAZTRL010000006.1:31972-42642 GCA_964616715.1 uncultured archaeon
ACGACCTTCGTGCCCGGTGACGCCCATCCCGAGATATCTATTCCCCTTGCCGGCCCGCCCAGCTTGAGCATAATAGAATGTAAGTGTCCGCGGCAATAAAAGCATTGGAATGACGCTCCCTGCCAAACATATTAACCAATCCGGCAAATGATTAATTATGAAGAAGGCATCGGCCGTACTCGAAAATGTCCTGGCAAGGATAACCCCGGGCAGGACAGAGAGGGAGAGGACCGAGGCCGTCCTTAGGAAGATCAGGGCAGCTACTGAGGATGCCGTCAAGTCCGCCGGCCTGTCTTACACGCTCGCCGGGTCCTACCTGAGGGACACGTGGCTTCCCGACAAGAAGGAGTTCGACATATTCGTGCTGTTTCCAGAGGCCGTGACGCGGGCGGAGCTCGAGAAGAAAGGGCTTGCCATAGGAAAGCGGATAGTCGCGTCCCTTGGCGGCAGCTACGAGATTGCATACGCCGAGCACCCCTACGTTAGGGCGGACGTCGGCGGCTACGCCGTGGACTTCGTCCCGTGCTACGACATAAAGGAGCCTGGAAGGATAAAGTCCGCGGTTGACAGGACGCCCCACCACAACCGCTACATACTCGGCGCTCTCAAGGAAGGAATGTCCTCCGAGGTGAGGCTCCTCAAGCAGTTCTGCAAGGGCATAGGTGTCTACGGCTCCGACCTCTGCGTGGAGGGATTCTCCGGCTACCTGACGGAGCTCCTCATAATAAGGTACGGGAGCTTCATGAGCCTCGTTTCCAGCGCTTCCTCATGGGAGGCTGGAGGCGTCTTCATAGACCTCGCAAAGCACCATACTAGGAAACCCGACCTGAAGGAGATGTTCCCCGCGCAGCCGCTTGTCGTCATAGACCCGGTGGACAGGAAGAGGAACGTCGCCGCGGCCTTGTCACCGGCCAATTTCGAGAAGTTCAGGGTGAGCTGCGGCTCCTTCGTTAAATCCCCGGAAGAGGGCTACTTTAGGCTTGGCCGCGCCGTCCTGAAGAAGGACGCTTTCGGAAGGCTTCTCAGGTCGAGGGGAACGCACGTGATAACGGCCAGCTTCAGGCGTCCCGGCGTGGTGGACGATGTCCTCTATCCCCAGATGAGGAGGACTGCCAGGAGACTTTCGGCAATAATGGAGGATAGCGATTTTCGTGTGCTCGGAAGAGGCGTCTACTGCGGCTCCGGCCGGTGCGTGCTCTTCTTCGAGCTCGAGGTCTGGCAGCTTCCCGCCGTCAGGAAGGTGTGGGGCCCGCCTGTGTTCTCCAGGAGCCACAGCGAGGACTTCATACGGAAGTACTCCGGCGCCGGGAGGATGAACGTCGACGGCCAGGAATGGACAGCGGAAGTGAAGAGGCAGTGGAGGGATGTGGACACCCTGATGGCAGCCGTGCTCGGGGGAAAAACCGGCAGGCTCCGTTCCATAGGCATAGCCTCCCACGTTGCCTCCGGCATGGAGAAGGGCTTCAAGCTGCTTTCGGATGGCAGTGCCGCGTCGCTGCTTGCCGAGGAGGGGTTCGCCGCCTTCCTCTCTGAATATTTTAAAAGTAAGATACTCTAATAAACCAACAAAGGAGATGTTGCGGATGAAGGTTGTGTTTTTCGCTTCAAAAGAAAACTACGGCAGCGCCAAGAACAAGCTCTACATGGACGACCTCGTTTCCAGGCAGTCCATAACGGTCAGGGACAATTCCGCCATCGGGATGGGCAAGGAAGGCTATTACATCCTCATTGACGGTGACGAGAAGGCGATCGGGAAGGCCAGGAAGATTCTGAAGGAGCTTGCGGACGAGCTGAAGGGCGGCGATGCAGAAAAGGTAGTTTCTTCAATAGAGGGCCAGGAGTCGGATGCCGCCGAGGGTTTCGGCGCCATATTCGGCTAGGACAGGGCAGAGTGTGACGATGCCTTTCTACAGGTCGGATTTCGCTGTTGTCGGTAGGGATTTATTCTCAGTGATGAGATTCATAGGTCTTCTTTTCTTCCCGCCTGTCCTGGTCTCACTGATTACAGGGGAGATATCCTTTGCGCCGGGATTCGCAATCATGGGTATCCTTGTCTTTCTCTTCTGCCATTTCGCGAGGAAGGCGTTCGGCAGGCCCAAGGTCACGGAGTTCCGGCATGCCATGGTGACGGTAGTCCTCGTGTGGGTGGTCACGTGCGCCCTCGGCGCAGTTCCCTTCTTCGTCTATCTCGGCCTCCCGCCGCTCGACGCCCTGTTCGAATCGGTGTCTGCCTGGACAACCACCGGCTTCACGGTCATAACCCACGCCTCGCAGTCCCCGATGACCCTCCTCTTCTGGCGCTCCTTCATGCAGTGGATAGGGGGCATAGGGCTCGTGGTTGCCATACTGACGGGCGTGCTCAGCATGGGAGGCTCCCTGTATCTTGCGGAGGCGAGGGACGAGAGGATAAAGCCCAACGTCATAAACACGGTGAAGACGCTCTGGTGGATATACATACTCTACACATTCATAGGCGTGGGCCTGTTCATGCTGGCGGGGATGCCTTTCTTCGATGCGATGAACCACTCGATGACGGCCATAGCGACCGGCGGCATGAGCGACAGGGACGCGAGCATAGGCTACTATTCGAGCTTCGCCGTGGAACTGGTGGCCATGTTCCTGATGCTCGCCGGGTCCATAAGCTTCTTCTCGCACTACCAGCTCCTGCGCGGAAGTCCCGCGGTCTTCTTCAGGGACGTCCAGATAAGGATGATGGCGTGCACTGCCGTAGTGGCGTCGGCTCTCGTGGTCCCGTGGGTGTCTCTTAGGGAGGGTATATTCCACGTGGTCTCCGCCATGACGTGCACAGGATTTGCCATATCGGACCTTTCCACGTGGCACGAATTTCCCCTGGTAATATTGATAGTCCTCATGGTCATGGGCGGCTCTTCGGGTTCCACCGCGGGCGCGCTGAAGATGTTCAGGGTAGGCGTGCTTCTGAGGTCCCTTCGCTGGAACCTGAGGAAGCTGCTGCGGCCACATGTTGTCCTTCCAAGAAAGTTCGGCGACTGGAAGTTCGGCGACGAGGAAGTTCGTGCCGTCCTCCTGTTCGCGCTGCTTTATGTGGTGCTTCTGGGCTGCGGGACCCTGGTGCTGATGGCCCACGGATACGGCGGCACGGCATCGCTTTTCGAGACCGCGTCAGCCCAGGGCAACGTCGGCCTGTCCATGGGCATAGTTAATAAAGACGCTCCTTCTATAGTAAAGATTGCGCTCATGGGCAACATGCTCGCGGGCCGCCTTGAGATATGGGCAGTCCTGGTCACGATAGGCGTGCTGTTCATGAGGAGGTAGGACTGATGCATGTCATAATATGCGGCGGCGGGAGGATGAGCATAAGCCTCGCGGAGGAGCTCGCCTCTGAGAAGAACGACGTCGTGATAATAGAGATTGATGCTGTGAAGGCCGCCGAGCTCGCCGACAGCGTCAACGCCACGGTTATAGAGGGCAACGCGACTGACATAAGGATACTCGAGGAGGCGGGTCTCGAGAAGGCCGACATAGTGGTCTCCCTCAGCCCGAACGAGAGCGAGAACCTCCTTGTGTGCCTCAACGCAAAGAAGAGGAAGACCTGCAAGACCGCTGCGAGGATAGAACGCGCGGAGTCCGAGGAGATATTCCGCAACCTCGGCATAGACACGGTCATATATCCGGAGAAGGCCGCGGCCCACTATCTCGAGGAGCTCATAACAAAGCCCGAAGTCGTTGATCTCGCGTTCATAGACCGCGGGGCGGCGGCAATACTGGAGTTCGAGGTCACTCACGACTCAAAGGTCTGCGGCAGGAAGATAAAGGAGATAGAGTATCCGAAAGGCTCGCTGATAATCGCGGTCTACAGGAAGGGTAAGCTCCTGATACCCAAGCCCGGTTCCGTCGTCAGCGAGGGGGAGAAGGTGCTCGTCCTCGCCAGGAACGAGGTCATAAACCGCGTCAGGAAGATGTTCTGCTGAGTATCCGACGTCCGGCGGTAGTTTTATTAATATTTGGTTGGATAATAAGACTTGTCATTGCGCCGGTAGTTTAGTCTGGTTTATGACATGGCGTTGCCAACGCTATAACCCGGGTTCAAATCCCGGCCGGCGCATTTTACTTTTCTCTAGCCGGGTGGTCGCCCTGGATTCTTTTCTCAAAACCGGCAGTCTCCATTATTATATAAGATATTGTTGTAATATATTATAACAACAATATGGAAATACATGACATTCTCAGGGAAGCCGGTCTCGCGGGAAACGAGGTGAAGGTCTATCTGGCGCTCTTGGACATCGGCCCCGCGACCGCGGGCGAGATAACGAAGAGGTCGGGGATCAACAGGACCAACGTCTACGATGCCCTTGCGAGGCTGTCGGAGAAGGGTCTCGCCAGCTTCGTCAAGAAGGCCCAGAGGCGGCATTTCGAGGCGGCGTCCCCGTACCGGATGCTCCGCAATCTCGAGGAGAGGGAGGCCGCGGTCAGAAGGGCCAGGGATCTCGTCGAGGGAATCGCGCCGGAGCTCGAGATGCGGAGGAAGCTTGACAGCAAGGAACACGAGGCCGCCGTGTACACCGGCAAGAAGGGCCTCAGGACCGTGGCCGAGGACGTCATCATGGAGGGCTCCGAGCTGCTCGTTTTCGGCGCGGAGGGGGAATTCGCCAGGCTCTTCAGGAACTACTACAGGAACTGGAACAGGAGGAGGGCGGCTGCGAGGATGCACATGAAGGTGGTATACAGCGACCGGCTGCGCAAGGAGAAGTCGCCTCGCCTCGACCCGTTTGCCGAGATGAGGTTCAGCTCATCGCTGTACGACGTTCCGGCCACCACGTGGGTCTACGGCGACAGCATTGCCGTGATTGTGTGGTCGGGCCACCCTGTCATAACGCTCATCAGGAATGCGAAGGTCGCGTCGGGCTACAGGAAGTTCTTCAGGGAGCTGTGGAGGTCCTCCAGGGGCCCTTCCCTGTGAACATTTAAAAATCAGGGAAAAAAAGATAAGATATAGCTTTTACGGTTGATGCTGATGGACGGGGATTTTGAAGGGCAGATAAAGCGGGCGGTAGAGGAGAAGCCCGCATTCATGGCGCATGGTCCCCAGCCCGCAGTCTCCCCGCCGGTCTTCGTCAAGGTCGACAGGTACAGGGAGCTTCTCGACGACATACAGAAGCTTCGTTCATACTCTCTTGGCCTCCGCGACGCGCTCGACGCCATGAACGAGATAGAGAAGGAGTTCAAGGCCGCGATGACGCTTACAAACAAGGTCCTGGACAAGGTCAACATAATAATATCCTCCCTTGACATGAAGCTTCTGAAGAAGACGGGTGTGTCGCACGGAGAGGAGCCGAAGATAAAGCCTCCCGAGGAGGTCGAGGGCTACCTCAGGGGAATCTACGACCAGGTCGAGAAGCTGAAGGCCGAGCTGCAGTCGATTTCCTGAGTTGCCCGGGTTTCCCTTTTTTAAATTCTCCGATGACTAAAAGATACACAGGCGGGGGTAGCGAAGTGGTCAAACGCGGCAGATTCAAGCTTGAGCCCTGAGGGCCATACTCAGGCTCGTTGAAGTCGATGCTCAAGACCTGCTCCCTTAGTGGGTTCGTCGGTTCGATCCCGGCCCCCCGCATCCATCCTTATCCTGCCGCGGATTCCGGCAATATTTTTAAACCTTGGTTATACAATTAATGAGATAACCAACGTGCATAGATATAAAAAGCAACGCAGAATAATAGGAAAGAGTGGTTTGACATGAAAGTCAGGGATAAGAACGAGCTCTTGGCGGACCTGATAAGGAAGCTTGAGGAGAAGGGCAGGCAGGAGAATGCGCCATTCTGGGGAACGCTGGCAAAGAAGCTCAACAGGCCCAGGAGGAAGGCGTACGAGGTCAATCTCTTCCGCCTGCAGAAGAACGCCACCGGGAAGGAGACCATCGTGGTACCTGGATTCGTTCTCGGTTCCGGCAGCGTGTCGAAGCCCCTGACCGTCGCCGCCGTGAAGTTCTCGGTGAAGGCCGAGGAGAAGATACGGAAGGCAGGCGGGAAGGTGATGGACATCGAGAAGTTCGTCGAGGGCAAGCCAAACCTCAAGGCAGTAAGGATAATGGGATGATTTCTATGATTGTCGTTGACGCAGCGGACCAGGTGATGGGAAGGGTGGCATCCGAGGTCGCAAAGCTCGTCCTGAACGGGGAGACCGTGAATGTCGTCAACGCCGAGAAGGCTGTCATAGTCGGGAGGCCCGAGGCCACGATAGCCGAGTACAAGGCCAAGAGGGCCAGGGGCGACCCCTACCATGGCCCGTTCTTCCCAAAGACCCCCGAGAGGATATTCAAGAGGACCGTGAGGGGAATGCTTCCCCACAGGACGCCGAGAGGCAAGGAAGCTTTTAAAAGACTCAAGGTCTTTATCTCTATACCGTCCGAGCTGGCAGGTATCGAGGCTACGAAGTTCGCAGGCACCGAGAACAAGGGCGAGCAGAAATCCATGACGCTGAAGAAGGTTTCGGAGAGGATATGACGCAGGCAGCAGCAAAGAAGGCTTCCGCCGCGGTTTTCGCGACAGGAAAGAGGAGGAAGGCAGTTGCCAGCGCAAGCGTTGCCCCCGGGACCGGCGTAGTCACTTTCAACTCGCAGCCCGTCGATGACATAAAGAACGCGACGGTGAGGCTTCTTCTGAAGGAGCCCCTTATGCTCGTCGGCGACGCCTGGAAGAAGTACAACATAAGGGCGAAGACCAAGGGCGGCGGCGTCGTCGGCCAGGCTCAGGCCGCGAGGCAGGCGATAGCCAAGGCGCTCGCGGACTCGCTAGGTCCCGATGCGAAGAAGCTCTTCATGGACTATGACAGGAACATGCTCGTTTACGATCCCAGGAGGACGGAGCCCCACAAGTCTCCGAGATCCTCGCAGGGTCCGAGAAGGTACAAGCAGAGGTCAAAGAGGTAGGTTGACATGGAATACGCAAGGATAAAGCTCGCTGGGAGAGACTACAGGCAGCTCGAGGAGATATGCGACATGATAAAGGGCATAGCGGGAAAGTACGGTGTCGACATAAGGGGACCCATGCCGATGCCAACGAAGAAGCTGCGCGTCACGACACTCAAGACGCCCTGCGGCGACGGGACCGGCCACGGCAATGCCACCTGGGACAAGTGGGAGATGAGGATACACAGGCGCATAATAGACATAGGCACTAACGACAGGGCACTCAGGCAGGTAGTCAGGCTCCCGATACCCGAGGGCATAAAGATAGACATCGAGTTCAAGGAATGAGCTAAACTATAAAATAGCCGCATCCCCAAAATAATAACATGTCAGCGGCATCGTTTCTCTTGGTTTGCGCATGGACGGCATCGCTTGCGGCCACGGCCGCGCTTCTTGTGCCGGGGCTCTTCGGCTTCGGGAAGAAAAAGGGGAAAGACGCAGAAGCGCCGCCTCTCCCTCCCGTTCCGTCTCCGCCGGGGCAGCCCTCTGGCGTCCCCGAGCCTCCGAGACCCTTCATGCAGCCCTTCATGGAGCCTCCAGCTTTCGATGACATGGACGACATCGACAGGAAGCCTGCGGTGAGAGCGAGCCCGGAGATGATGATGGGGACGGTGAGGCAGCTTGAGACCTTCATGGAGAAGCTCGGTTACGGCAGCATGGACGACGAGGAAAAGAAGTGGTTCTTCAAGGCCAAGTCGGAGGTCGAGTCCCTGAAGAGGGCGATAGCTTCGGGGAGCACGGCCGAAGCGGCAAGGCATCTCAGGGCGGCTGAGATGTGCATAAAGATGATAGAGCTCAACGTTGCGGGGAGGTAAAGTCGCATGGGAGTCAATCTAAGGGAGCTCGCCTCCCCGGCGGAAACGGAGATGGAGAGCCTTTCCGGGAAGGTAGTTGCGATAGACGCTCTGAACATAATATACCAGTTCCTCTCTACCATAAGGGACAGGTTCACGGGCGAGCCCCTCAAGGATTCTTCCGGCAGCGTGACATCCCACCTTTCGGGCCTCTTCTACAGGACGGCGAGGATGATGGAGGGCGGGATAACCCCCGTCTTCATCTTCGACGGCAAGCCCCCGGAATTCAAGCAGGGGACGCAGGACGAGAGGAGGAAGATACGCGAAGAGGCGCGCGTGAAGTGGGAGGCCGCCCTCAGGGCGGGCGACACGGAGAAGGTGAGGATCTTCTCCCAGCAGGCGGTGTCTGTCGACAGCGCTATGCTTGATGAGGCCAAGAGGCTGCTTGGCGCCATGGGCGTGCAGTGCGTGGAGGCCGCAAGCGAGGGCGAGGCCCAGGCATCCGTCATGTGCAGCAGGGGCCAGGCCTACGCCTGCGGCTCCCAGGACTGGGACTGCCTTCTCTTCGGGGCCACGAGGCTCGTGAGGAACCTGGCGGTCAGCGGCAGGAGGAAACTTCCCGGGAAGGAGACCTATGTGAAGGTCAACCCCGAGATTGTCGAGCTCGGCAGGATGCTCTCATCGCTCGGTATAGACAGGGAGAAGCTCGTGACGATAGGCATACTCGTGGGCACCGATTACAATCCCGGTGGCGTGAGGGGCATAGGCCCCAAGAAGGCCCTCGAGATGGTCAGGGAGAAGGGAAGCTTCGACGCGGTGATGAAGGACGTGCCTTGGGAGTTCGGTACGTCCGCGGAGACCATATTCAGGTTCTTCATGGAGCCGCCTGCAAGGGAGGTAGAGCTCTCGCCCGGAATCCCTGACGCCACAAGGATAACGCAGATACTGCAGAGCCATGACTTCTCTGAGGAAAGGATATCAAGGACGCTCGAGAAGCTGATGGGCGCTCGCGACAAGAGGAAGCAGTCGAGCCTCAGCAGCTTCTTCTGAAATTTTAATGCGCGTGCCAAATACTTATAATGGCAGCCGAAGGCCCCATCTTCGTCATACTCGACATGATAAGCCTGCTCATAGAGAACACTGTGGGTACCATGATGAGCCTTCTGGGCCTCTCAGGGGACCTCATGGGGTCACTCTCCCTGGTCATGTCCTCCGGCGGCCTGCTCGGTATGGTGGTCGCTTTCGCGGTGCTCTTGCTGGTGGGCTTCTTCCTGTTAAAGATATTCTTCGGCTCTGTCAAGACCGTGGCCATGCTGGCCTTAGCTGGGGTCCTGCTGTTGGTCTTCATATTGGTAGGCCTCAGCATCTTCTGAACAAGTGTATAAATAATGCTTGAAAAGCAAGAAGGTTATGCCGCCGCCTATTTCTTGGGCGTTATCTTCGGCATGGGCATGGGAGGCGGGAGCTGAAGGTCCTCTGCGAGGTTGGATGCCCTCAGCAGGCAGTGCCTGAAGAGGTAGTTCAGGACTTCAAGGGAGTTCTCGTCCGGCAACTTCTTGTTCTTCTTGAATCCCTCGACTATGTCCTTCCCGTTGTCCGCAAGGTACATCAGCGAGCCCTCTATCGATATCGTTGCGAATGCCGGTTCGTACTTGGTCATGAACTCGAACTCTATCGAAAGGGCCTTCTTGGTCGCAAGGGTCGGGACTTCCACTTCCTTGACGCTTAGTATCATGGGTGTGCTGTTGACCTTGATTTCCTGCTTCGTTGCGCTTCCCTGCTTCTTCGCATTTATTGAGCTTAGGTTAAGTCCTATCACTGGCATATTAATCCCTTTTACTATGATAAGTGTTTTAATTATAAAAGCTTATGCCCCTCCGCTACCCCGCCGGGAGGACCGGAAGGAATTTATAGCGCCCCTCCAAAAGATATGTGTTAATTGGGTTTTATTTTTAAATCAGGGCTTTCAAGGTGATAAAATGAACGTTTTGGTTCCGCTTGCTGAGGGCTTCGAGGAAATAGAGGCCATGACTGTTGTCGATGTTCTCAGGCGTGCTGGCGTAAAGGTGACCACGGCGGGCATACCGGGCACCATAGTGGAGGGAAGCAGGAACGTCAAGGTTCTGGCCGATACCAAGCTCGAGTCGATAGCAGACAAGGATTTCGACGCGCTCGTTCTCGTTGGCGGTTCCCCCGGCTACACGAACCTCTCCAAGTCCGGCAGGGTCATGAAGCTCATAGGAAGCTACCATCGCGACGGCAAGCTCGTAGCGGCAATCTGCGGCGCGCCGACGGTTCTCGCGGAGGCGGGGATACTCACGAACGTCAGGGCGACGGTCTATCCTGGCCTTGAGAAGTACCTTCCAAAGCCCAGGAACGAGCGCGTGATACAGGAGGGCAACGTCATAACCTCGCAGGGTCCCGGGACGTCCATGGAGTTCGCGCTGAAGCTCGTCGAGCACATGGCGGGCAAGGAGACAATGAAGAACGTGAGGGAACAGCTCGTCTTCAGGTGATTTCATGATGATGAACGCGAACACCCAGAACGAGATGAAGGTGCTGGACATACTCAGCAGGAAGCTTCTTGCAAAGAGCGAGGAGATAAAGGCGGAGTTCGGGGCAAACGACGGCGCCGAGGTCGCGCTGCAGAGGCTTCTCTCCACCGACTGCGTGAAGGTCGTCGAGCCGATAGGCGAGAAGTGCTTCGTCATAACCAAGAAGGGAAGCAAGCTTCTCAAGGAAATGAAGAACCCCGAGAAGAGGGTAGTCAAGCAGGGCTTCCTCACGTCATGACTTTTTAAATAGCCGCATTCAATCTATTTATCGACAGCCCTGTCGTCTAGCGGCCAAGGATACCGGTCTTTGGGGCTTTTTCGCCCTGAAGATTTGATGTCTCGCATTTTGCGGGGCGATGAAAGCGGGGAAAACCGGCG
>CAZTRL010000007.1:0-42442 GCA_964616715.1 uncultured archaeon
ATCCTTTGACGAGCCTGAGTGGGCAGACGTAACCGATGATTACTGCGACGGGGACCTGAACGGGGACGGATACTGCTGCGTTCCGGCGACCGTCGAGGAGCCCTTCGAGTTCTACTTCAACGAGGAGTCGATGCACGACCTCGAGTACTACTGCAAGGACGCCGTCGACAAGAAGAGCCCGGTCGAAGTTCAGTACTACAAGGTCGACGACACAGCTCCCTCAATCACCAAGAGCATGATAGGGACCGACCACCTCGGATACAGAGACGGTGTACTTAACGAAGATGCATGCCCGCCGGAACAGGAAGATGACGAGTGCTATGTGAAGGACAGCGGCGAGAACGGCGTGCACGTGGACGTAACCGACGGAGGAGACGTCTGTGCGGTCGGTGTTGATGCTACCATGTGCAATTACGGGCTTTGGTGGGTTACCTCCGAAGCCGAATGCCATGAAGAATACCCCGAAGCAAAATATGAAGATGGAAGGTGCGCGATAGACTCCGGAAGGTTCGGATCAGATGGCTTTGACATAATATTCCACGAGGATTCAACACACCAGCTTTACATAAACTGCTGGGACAAACTCGGCAATAAGATGCCGCTGGATGTAGAGGACTTCCTCGTCGATTCCACGCCTCCGGAGACGACCAAGACCTACGGCGACCCGACTGTAGCAGAGGAGGGCTATCGCTGGATTGATGTTGACACGCCGATTGACCTGGACGCCGAGGATGCGAAGGTCGGAGTCGACCACATAGAGTACCGCGTGACATACCAGGGAGAATTCGAGTGCCCGGAGGTCTGCGAGGGCAGCGGCAGCGGCGAGTTCACGACCGTGCCCGGCGACCACGCGGAGTTCACCATCCCGGACGAGTCATGCCATTACATCGAGTTCAGGGCAGTGGACAAGCTCGGCAATGCAGAGTCCATGAACAGCCAGTGCGTCATGGTCGACAACACCGGCCCTGAGGGCATAAAGGATGTCGAAGGACCCAGCGTCGAGGGCGAGGGCAGCGGACCCAGCGGAGAGACTGTAACGATACACAAGACGGTGACGACCGGAGAAATGGCGGTCGCGGACCCCGAGATATACTTCCTTGCGGACACCACGGGCAGCATGGGCGGGCCTCTAAGCCAGGTGAAGGCCAACATGGTCTCCATACTGGGCTCTGTCAGTGCCATGTTCGGCGCCGGCGACTACAAGGACTTCCCAGGCGATATCTATGCTTTCAGGAACGACCAGTCAATAACAGGCGATAACGGCCTCGTAACGGCCGCCATAAACGCCATGTTCGCGGACGGCGGGAATGACGGTCCCGAGGGGCAGCTGTATGCGCTTCACAAGATAGCCGCGGATAACGCTGCGGGCTTCAGCGAGGATGCCACCAAGATAGTGGTGTGGTTCGGAGACGCTCCAGGCCACGACCCCGTATGCTCGGCTATATCCGGCGAGGCCTCCGACATAACCGAGGCTAGCGTCACGGCCGAGCTTGAAGCCGCGGGAATAACGGTCATTGCAATAAGCACCACGACGGGCTACGATGACGGATTGGACGACGATCCCTCGTACGAATATTCTGACTATTACGGCTACTGCGACATTGACGGCTCACCCGGCCAGGCGACCAGGATAGCGGATGCCACGGGAGGTGTGCATCTCACTGACGTAGCCACCGGTGATATCGTGGATGCCATAATAGATGCTATAGGCGGCGCGACCGCCATGACAGACGTCGTACCTGACGCATCAGACTGCATAGAGGCAGGGCTTGATGTCAGCTTCAGCCCGACCGTCCGCGAGGACGTGGGCCCGCTTGAGAGCGTGGACTTCGACGAGACCATAGGCCTTGGAGCCGGCACCTCAGCGGAGATCCCGATAATGTGCAACATAGTGTTCAGGTCAGGAGCCCTCGGCGGCGTGATAGCCACAGAGAGGGTGTACGTCAACTACGGCGACGAGACGACAGAGCCGCCGGCCGGAAGCGGAAGCGTCGACCCCTCAGTGGTCGATGTGGAGCTCGGGCCCGGCGAGGGGATAGGTCCGGACTGGTACGTGAACACGGACACTCCCATAATGCTTTCGTGCGACGACAGCTGGGGCGAGACAGCACCTCACCCGGTAGGCGCGCAGACGATATACTGGAGATTCAGCCAGTGGGACGACGGCTTCACCGGAGAGCCCACATACAGCGAGTGGTACTCCGCGGATTATGACGGCGAGGCCGTTGAGGTGAACTTCCCCGAGGACTGCTGGCATGACCTGGAGTTCTACTGCGAGGATGCCCTCGGAAACGACGGCGTGGTCGACACAGAATACTTCATAGTGGACACGGTAGCCCCGATGATAGAGAAGACCATGAACGGGCCCTACGAGGGACAGTGCCCGCCGACAGAGGAAGGCGACACCTGCTACGTGGACACCGCGACCAGCATAACGGTCGATGCATACGACCCGCAGCCCCACCCGGTCGGCGGCGTGATGTGCAGCTATGCGTACACCGTCTATGACGGCGACGAGATCGTCGGCAGCGCCCAGTCGGAAGACATGGCACCGCCATTCGACATAAGCTTCCCCGAGGAGTCGGAGCACCAGCTCTCCATATGGTGCTGGGACGCCCTCGAGAACACAGCATATGATTACGAGGTATTCCAGGTGGACAAGACCCCGCCCGGCATACACACAGATTACGGCCAGCCGTTCTTCAGCGAGGACGGAACCAGCTGGATAAGCAGCCTCACCCCGGTGACCATAAGCGTCACTGACGATGGACCGCACAAGTCAGGCGTCGCCGAGACCGAGTACAGGGTCTCCCTTGTGGACGATTCGTTCTGCAGGGATATGGAGGCCTGCTGGTTCGGGGCCGAGGGAAGCGGGGACTGGACCACCACGGAAGACCCGCTCTACGAGCAGTTCAGCATACCTGACGAGTCGTGCCACCTAATAGAGGTAACGTCCACAGACAACGTCGGCAAGCAGTCAACGGACAAGCAGTGCGTGTTCGTGGACAACACGGCACCGGACCCGGTCAAGATGGTCGGGGAGCCGAAGTCCGCATGGGACGGCATGGACGCGAACTTCTACGACCTCGAGGAGTTCTGCCAGACCGAGGGCAACTGCTGGAGGACCACTATACTTACCCCGATAAGCCTTGAGTGCGTAGACCCAGAGCCGCACCCGGTGGACCACGAGACTGTATGCTTCAAGGTGGAGCTCGACGCGGAGGACGCGACCGACATGTACTGCGACGAGGCCCACTATGACGGCACCATGGGAGAGGACGGCTTCTGCTGCCTTGAGAAGGAGCTTGAAGAGCCGTTCTACTTCGGCGAGGTGTCCGAGCACAACCTTGCGTACTACTGCGTGGACGCCCTAGGCAACACCGGGCCGATAGACGACGAGAAGTTCAAGGTCGAGGACACGGCATTCGAGATAGAGCTCAACAGGAAATGGAACCTCATATCAGTGCCTGTGAACCTCCTTGACGATTCCATGGACGAGGTCTTCAAGGACGTGTCCGACACGGTGAAGACTGTCTGGACATACGACTCCGAGGCCGACGAGTGGTACGTCTACACGCCAAACGGCGACAGCACCGACGACAACCTGAACACGATGAAGCCCGGCTGGGGATACTGGGTGCTCTCAGGCGACAACGACACGCTGGTCATAGGCGGGAGCCTCATGAGCCCGGCGATGCTGCCCCCGAGCAAGAAGATAGTCAAGGGATGGAACCTCATAGGCTACTACGGCGCTGAAGGGCTCAGCGGATACTACGGGCCCGAAGGCAACGGCAAGGAGGCTTCCTGCGCGCTCTACTCGCTCGGAGAGTCGTTCCTGAGCAAGGGATGGGCATACCTCGGGACCTACTGGGAACCGGACAACCCCGCCCTGTGGAAGGAGCTTTCGCTTGACGACAACATGGATCCGGGAGCCGGATACTGGCTGCTGGCGCTGGAGGACGGCCTGTACACGCCGACGAGCGCATGCGACAGCGAACCGGACATACTCGTTTAAGTATTTAAAGCTTGCTTCTTCTTACTTTATTATTACCGTTAGTGAGTGAAAATATGGAAAAGATGCTGTCACGACTGGCAATCTGCGCCATTGTCATTGCAATCTTCAGCGTCCCCGCTGCGGCACAGCAGCAGTTCATGCCCCACCAGTTCAAGGGGACGGTGACCGTAAACGGCGCCCCTGCGCCGGATGGCATCCCCGTAACCGCCGTTTCCGGGGATAACGAAGCGGGCACCACTACAGTCAACGGGAATTACGGCAGGTCGGGAAGCGACCTTCTCTTCGTAGAGGACCCCGATGGCGACATGTACGGCAAGACCGTGGAGTTCTTCGTTGGTGGCATAAAGGCCGCCGAGTACGTCTTCAGCAACGGCGAGAGCACCGTGCTGGACCTTTCGGTCAGCGGTGATCTCGGCATCTGCGGCGACAACATCTGCTCGGGGAGCGAGTCGTGCTCCTCTTGCCCTTCGGACTGCGGCGAGTGCCAGAACACTGTCGATGACAACAACGGCGGAAACGACAACACCAGGACGAGTTCCACTACTACATACGACACCCCCTGCACCGAGGACTGGAGCTGCTCTGAATGGAGCATCTGCTCCCAGGAGGGCATGCAGCTCAGGTCATGCACCGATGCCAACAACTGCGGCACAACGGACAGCAAGCCCATAGTCGAGAAGTCCTGCACGTACACGAGGGAGGAGGCCCCCAAGATATGCCAGGCTGGGATAACGGTCTGCACCGGAGACGACCTTATGCGCTGCCCTGACGGCACATACTGGGAAAAGGTAAGGACCTGCGAGAACGGATGCGACCCCGAGGCCCTTGCCTGCAGGACGGCGTCGGGCGACATAGAGCAACCGGGACCCTTCGACTTCCTAGCGGGCCTCTTCGGCGGGTCGGTAACGGGCCTTTCCGTGGGCTCTGCCGGGATGGCCGTCGCAGGAGCCGTGATAGCGGTAGTGCTGATAGTCCTGATAGCGCTCTTCCTCAGAAAGAGGTAACCCCTTTTCAGAAGCTCCAGAAACGGCTCTGGGACGTCTTTATCCTGCATGGCTGTTTGGGGGGGGGGGGAAGCTCGCATCTACTCATAAAAGGCATTTTTGCGCCTCAGGAGGAGACATTCATCTACTCTTGGATGCTCTTGCACTCTTCCTCGGACTCGCAGCCCTCTTGGAGCCGCCGTCGAGGTGGACGTCCATCTGGGGGAACGCTATCTCTATGCCCTCCCTGTCGAACGCCTTCTTGAGCTTCTTTATGAACTCGTGGATGCTCAGGTAGCTGTCCCCGAGCGTCTTGACCCTCATGACCGTCCTGAAGTTGATGCTCGAGGATCCGAACTCCCTGAATCTCACGAACGGGGTGAAGCTCTCGTCACCGTTGTGGCTGGCCATTATCTCCTTGGCCGTCTCAAGAGCCACCTTCTCCGCCTTGTCGAGGTCGGTGTCATATGCCACGCCGCAGTCGACGAAGAACCCCACCGAAGGGTCGGGGATGCTGTAGTTGACTATCTTGCTGTCGGCGAGCTTGGTGTTCGGTATGACTATTATGTTGTTCGCGTAGGTCCTGATCTTGGTGCTCCTCCAGCCTATGTCGATGACCGTGCCCTTGTCGAGGGTGTCGAGCTCCACGTAGTCGCCTATCCTTATGGGCCTGTCCAGCACCATGTGGACTCCCGAGAAGAAATTGGACAGCGTGGGCTGGAGCGCCAGGGCCACCGCGAGGCCGCCTATGCCCATGGCGGCTATCACGGTCTCGACCCTTATGCCGAGCTGGCTGAGCATGACGACTATCATTATGCCGAATATGGCGCCGTATGCCGCCTTCTTGACTATGGGAAGGAACTGGTCGTCCACCTTGCTCTCGGTCTTGGCGGCTATGTCGGTCCCGTACCACTGTATGACGCCCCCTACTATCCTCGATGCGAAGTACGCGAGGTAGAAGGGGAATATTATGGCGAACGCCGTGTTCATCTCGGCCGCGTAGGGGTCGAGCAAGGGCAGGTATGCCATACCTATGTAGAGGGCGACGAGCATTATTCCGGCCTGTATGGGCCCCTTCACGCTCTCGAGCATTATGTCGTCCAGGTTCGTGCTGCTCTTCGTGGCCAGCCTGTGCTTGCCGAAGTTTATGGCCTTTCCGACCAGAAGCGCCACTGCGAGGGCCGCGACGAGCAGGACGGCGAAGGTGACGTAGTCGGTGTACGTGCCGCTGGCCTGCCCCAGAAGGCTCGTTATCGATTCGAACATGGTCTAAGATTTGCACCGTAATTTAAAAAGGTGCTGCAAGAAAACATAAAGATGGCGGAAACCAAGCCCGAAAGGGCCGCAAGGGCGAAGGCCCGGAGGGCAGCGGGTGCCTCCAAAAAGGCCGCGCGAAAGGAAGGGAAGGCCGGCCTCGAGCGGGGCATGGACGACTTCGCGGAGGAGGTGGGCAGGCTCGGCGAGAGCTTCGGCAGGCACTGCGAGGAGAAGGGGGACAAGGTCGAGTCCTGGGCCCATTCCACGTTCGGCGTGGTCGGGCCGTTCCTCTCAAGCATCGGGGGGCTCCTGATACTGGCCGTCTTCGTGTGGGTGCTCTCCGTCATAAACGCCCCAATAGGCAGCGGGCTGATATCGAACATGCAGTACTTCCTGCTCGCCCACATAAGCTGGTTCTTCCTCATATTCCTGTTCTTCTCCTACACGTCCTACATATCCAAGAGGGCCAGGCACACCTACAGGCTCTTCTCCCCGCTGGTCACGGCGGTTGGGATAACCGTGGCGCTGTGGCTCTTTGCGAACGCCATCAGGGCGGTGAACGTCTCCATATCCTCGGAGCCGCTGTCCGCCCTGGCCTCCTTCCTGGACTCGAGCCTCATGCTGTTCTTCTACCTGTTCGCGTTCCTGGGTTACCTCTTCCTGCTGCTCATGGTCATGGCCGGGAAGTGGAAGGTCGCCGCCGCGGAGAAGCCCGACGCGCCGAGGAAGCCCGAGAGGCCGCAGAAGCATCCCCGCCCGGAGAGGACCGACAGGCTCTACAGGTCCGGTAGCGAAAGGATACTCGGCGGGGTGTGCGGCGGTATAGCGGAGTATCTGGGCGTCGACCCCGTGCTGATAAGGTTCGTGTGGGTGATAGGCACGCTCGCGAGCTGGGGGACCGGGATACTTCTCTACATAATCATGTGGATAATAATGCCGAGGAACCCGGCGCACAAGTGGGAGAAATGAGGCGGCCGCAGGGCCGGCATAGCTCTTTTTTAAACTTTGCACATTAACACTCCTAATGACAGGCAACTACTTCGCATGCTTCGGAAGCTGCTTCCAGGAGAAGTCGCTTACCATAAGCGGATACGTGGAGAACCACGACTACGATCGGGGGGCGCTGCCGGGGAAGGCCGTCTACATGCTGCAGCCCATCTTCCCGCGGTTCGGCTCCAACGGCGTCGTGGACGTGAAATCTGAATACTTCGAAAAACTCCTTGAGAAGGCCGTCGAGCAGGAGTACGAGATAGGCATCGTAACCGAGGGCGGCCACGCGCTGCCCTGCGACGTGATAGAGTTCATCGAGGGCAAGCTCAACGGCGGCCCCGTCGAGTGATGACAGATGGCATTCCGCGTCACCATAGAGCAGGGAAAGCGCAGGGTGGAGTACCTATCTTCCTCGGACATGGTAAAGGACAACGTCCTGCCGAAGATTTATGACTACTTCTCTAACGGATGCGCGAGGGTGGACGGCCTGCCCCAGGTCCCCTCGGTTTTCTCCGTCGTCGCGCCGGAACACGAGGGATGCATCTGCGGGGACGATGTCAAGAGCGACATTCTCAGCTACTTCAGGAAGGGGCTCGCAGACGGCAGCATGCTAAACAGCGGGGAGTACATGAGCATAAAAGTGGCGCCCGTGGGGTACCCCACGAACCACAACCTGGAAAACCATCCGGAGATCGGGCTCTCGCTGCTATATCTTTAGACGCATCTTCCTGCGGGAGTAGTAGAGCTTCATGCCCACCAGGGACAGCGACATCGCAAGGATGAAGATGTTGGAGTACATTATTATGGGATCCTGCGCGTGGGCGCCGTACAGTATCCACAGGAAGACGCCGAAAGAGATTATGGATATGTACATCAGCGAGAAGTCGTCCATCCTCCTGGTCCTGTAGCTTTTCACTATCTGGGGCACGTACGACACGAGTATGCACAATGTGGCCACGGTCCCGACGAGCTCCCACAGCATGCGGACACCTCAGCCGTCCAGTGCATCTATGCCCGGAAGGGACCCCTTCTCTATGAACTCGAGCGTTGAGCCGCCGCCTATGCTCGCGTGGCTTATCCGGACCTTCGCGGTGTTGACGAGGAGCGTGCTCTCGCCCCCCGCAGAAACCGTGACGACGCCCTTCCCGGTGGCCTCCTCGAGGGCCTTTGCTATCGCGAAGCTCCCGCTTCCCGCCTTCTTCGCGCTCTTGTCGAACATGCCCACCGGGCCGGACATCACGACGAAGCCCGCGGAGAGTATGGCCTTGCTGAACTCCTCCACGGTGCCCGGGCCTATGTCGACCGCGGTCCACCCTTTCGGGATATCCGCCGACGTCCTGGCCTCGTCATCCCTGACTATGACGTGGTCGGTCGGCAGGACGACGTCTATCCCCTTCTCGGCGGCCTTGAGGAGCACCCTCCCCGCGAGCATGACCTGGTCGTGCACCTGGTCCCATGACACGTATGAATCGCCTATTATGTCCTTTACGTCCGACTGGGATATCCCTGCGACCTCTTCGGGGCCTGCCTTCACCTTGTCCAGGTTCTCCCTGGCCACCATAAACGTGTAGGCGACCGCTCCCCCGACGAGTATGCTGTCGCCCTTCCTCATCCTGTCCAGAAGCATGAGCGCCACCGTTATCTTCGACACCACGCCGGGCTTGGTCTCTATCTTCTTCCCCGCGAGTATGAACACGAACGGCTTCCTCTCCTTCTTCGAGAGCTCCGCCGTGACCTCGCCTATGTAGCGTATCTCCTCCATCAGGTGGAGGCCCGCGTACCTCTCCTGGACGTGCTTTGCCATGGGAACTATGTCGGCCGCAGGCCTGTGCCTCTGGGCGAAGTCGTCGGCCACATAGACGTCCACCATGCCTGCGAGCGTCCTCGCGTAGGACTCGTCGCCCTTGTTGTACTCCGGGTCGAACCTGGGGTTCTCGAGGACGAGCACCTGGCCCTCCTTGAGGCCCGAAATGAGCCCTTTTATGTCATCGAAGCTCGATGCGATGCTCCTGACCTTGCCGTCAAGCTCGGTCGGGGCAAGCAGGATATCGTGCTTCAGGAGGCCCTTCTGCTTGAGCTTATTCTTTATGTATAGGTAGACAGGTATGACGCTGAAGTCCTTCTGGACGCCGTCTGGCCTTCCTATCCAGCCGGGCTGCAGCACTACCCTGGCGCCTGCCCTTATCAGGTACTCGAGGGTGGGGAGGAAGGACTCTATCCTGCTCGGGTCCTTTATCCTCGCAGGGTCCTTGATGTCGGTGCCGTCCTTCATCGGGACGTCGGCCGATCCCCTGAGAAATACCGTCCTTCCCTTCAGGTCGGACTTCTTCGCCTCGGCGATCGAGCGGATCACGGGCTCACCTCCACTTCTTTGACATGAAGCCTATGAGGTCTACGAGCCTGCTGGAGTAGCCCCACTCGTTGTCGTACCATGCGAAGACCTCGACGAGGTCGCCCTCGACGTTCGTGAGGAGCGAGTCGAATATGGCGGAGTGGGCGTTCCTTATGATGTCCGTGGAGACCAGCGGCTCCTCGGAGTACTGTATTATGCCCTTCAGCTTCCCCGCTGCTGCCTTCTTCAAGGCGTCGTTTATCTTCTCCGGCGGGAGCGGCTTCTTCTTAAGGTCCACCACGAGGTCGACGATTGAGCCGTCGGCCACGGGAACCCTTATCGCGGAGCCCGATATCCTTCCCTTGAGCGCCGGTATGACCTCCCCGAGCGCCTTTGCGGCGCCCGTGCTCGTAGGGACGATGTTGAGGCCTGCCGCCCTTGCCCTTCTCATGTCCTTGTGCGGGCCGTCCAGTATCATCTGGTCGCCGGTGTAGGCGTGTATGGTCGTCATGAATCCCTTCTCTATCCCGAAGGTGTCATGGAGGACCTTCGCCACGGGAGCGAGGCAGTTAGTCGTGCAGGACGCGTTCGATATGACGGCGTCCTTCCTGTGGTCGTATAGGTTCTCGTTGACTCCGAGGACTATCTGCTTGACGGGCTTGTCGCCCTTCGGCGGCGCCGATATTATCACTTTCTTCGCGCCCGCCTGGATGTGCTTCGATGCGTCGTCGTACGTCCTGAACCTTCCGGTGGACTCGAGGACCACGTCTATGCCGAGCTTGCCCCACGGGAGCATCGCAGGGTCCTTCTCAGCGGTGACGGATATCTTCTTCCCGTTCACGGTTATGAAGTCCTTTCCCCAGGACACCTTGCCGTCGAACGGCCCGAACACCGAGTCGTACTTGAGAAGCCTGCCTAGGGTCTCCGGCGTCGCCAGGTCGTTTACCGCGACCACTGAGAACGCCCTGCTTGAAAGGGACGCCTTGAGGAAGTTCCTCCCTATGCGCCCGAAACCATTAATCGCTACCTTGAGCATTGATAGCACCTCCTTTGAGCTGAATATAGTTTGCATTCAGTTGCATAAAAAGGTTTTTGATGGGTTTGCGTCAGCTGGTGTTTTCCACTGTGCCGTTGCCGCACAGCCCGCAAAGCTCGGAGTTCATTTCCTCGATTACCGTGTCGCAGTACTGGTCATACCCCTCGTCACAGAACTCTGTGACAGACAGGAACGTGGACGTGTTAATCCCAAGGCAGTCCTCTGGGCAGTTGCAGACACCTTCGCCCTCGCCGCACACACCGTTGCCGCATTTTATGCATCTTCCAACCGGAGCGCCGCTGACGAAGCCCGTCGCATAGCAGACATCTGCGACAGAGATTCTGGTATCCATGCCAGTCCATGTGATGTTCATGCCGTCGCAGCATTCGGAGGGGTATGTGTCGGTGTAGACGTCCGAGACCATCTCGCCTTCTCCTGCGCATTCGAACTCGCACTTCGGCGGCAGTTCACAGTCATTCTCGTCTTCTCCTCCGTCCACTATCGTGCCGTTTGCGCACCAGTCAGGCGCTGGAGACACGTACACCGGACATTCTATAGTGCCGCCTACGCATTCTCCTCCATCGCACACGTAGCTTGCCGGGCACTCGACCGTCTTCGCCGCTATCTTCCCATCGTCATCGCAGTACTTCTCTGTGAGAGTGCCGTCATCGTTGCAGTGGTCGGAGAGCTTCTGTTCCCCGTCGTATGCCGTACCGTACTCGTAGATGTCGTATCCGCCGTCGGTGTCCCTGCACTCCGTCTCGTCCCCGCATGGCTCCATAACGGCGAACCTCTTCACACCGCACACCACCGGCTGGATTGCAGGCTTGACGTCATCTGAGCTTGTGGTCGTATCGGCATTCGCGCACCTGAACCTGCACGCCTCCTCGGCGTAGCTTCTCCACGTAGCCTGGGTCTTGCACGATGTCTCGCCGCCTTCCTTGAAGTCGGTGCCGTCGTAGCATTCCCAGTTGGCGTACCTGTACATGCCGCTTCCCGTCGGGACGCACTTGCCGTTCTCGCACCCGTTCTCGCAGTACATGTACTTGCCCTCGACGTTCCCGCATGAGTCATACCAGTAGACATGACCGCCATAGCATCCGGTCTTGTACTTGGACCTGCACTGCTCCCTCTTGACGCACTTGTATATGGGCTTCGTGCCGCACGCCATGCCGGGGTCGGTCGTATAAGAGTCGTCAAGAGCTATGTATGTCTCGGAAGCCTGGGTAGTCTCCACGAAAGGCATCCCAGTTACGCCACCCGAGCCGCCGCTTGACGCCACCGGGACAGCCGCAACAGTCTTCTCCTCGACCGGGGTCGGGATGCTCGGACCCTGGCACGCGGGGTACGCAACTATCATCTCGTATCCGTCGGGGCAGGCGCAGTCGGGCTTCTCATTGTACTCTTTCCCGACGTCGCAGACGTTTGAATCCTTCACGCAGGCGTCGTTCTCGCAGCCGAGCGGGCAGTACTCCTTCTTGCCCTCGGCGTTCCCGCATGAGTCGAACCAGTAGAGACTGCCGTCGTAGCACTTGACCTTGTAGTTGGACATGCATGCCTCCTCGCACGCGCCCTCCTTCCATCCGAGCGTAGTGGGATTGGAGCACGCGACGCAGGCATTGCTGTATGTCTTCCACTCGGTCGATGGGCACGGCGTCGTCACGCACCTTATGCCCGTGTCGACCTCTGCGCACACGGGGTCGTATTCCTTGGTGCATGCGACGTTCCTGTCCTCGTCTGCGCACTCGTGGTATTCAGGTATCGTGACGTCGTCAGAGCTGCCCCTCTTCACGACGCACTCGACGAGCTGGTTTTCCACGTCCACCCACGCCACCACGTCAAGGTCGCTCCCCTCGTCCGTTATCGTGACCTTGTAGTATTCCTTGGGCGAGACCGTCTCCTTCTCGCAGTCAGCCGCTATCTTGTCGAGTATGGCCGCTGACTCCTCGGCCGTGTAGTGGGTCGCCTTGACCTCGGCGTTAGGGTAATCCTCGAGGAACTTGCTGACGGCGGGCGACGCGAGCGCAAGCGACGTCGGGTCCAGCGAGACGCATCCAGACGCAAGTAGCATGAGAATGAGAAGTGCCGGAACCAGGAGCTGCCTCATATTATATACTATCGGTTCGGTTCCTATTTAAAAGGTTCGGTTTTCGTACGGCTCACTTGCCGCCGAGCCTCCTGAGGCTGTCCTTTACCATGCTCGCCCGCGATTTCCTGACGAACTTGTCGAGGGAGTACTGCGTGTCCCCCTCCGCGAGCACGTCCTCCTCGGTGACACCGAGGCCCGACAGCACCCTCATGACCGCCGGGAGTATCTGGTTCCTCGCGTAGTACTCCGGGTCGTAGTTATCCGCGTCCTCGGCGGGCTCCGCCCTCTCGGATATGGAGCCGCCGCCCTTCGTTATGACGTAGGCTATGAGCGAGCCCTCGGCCACGGGCCTCCCCCTGGAGAGCATCTTCTTTGCGGCCACGACGTGGGGACCTATCTGCTCGTAGGACTTCACGGGGCGCGTCAGCTGGGTCCTTATTATGAGCTTCTCCATCGGCACTCTTCCCTTCAGGACGGACTGGACCGTCCTCCTCGCTGTCGCGAGCGCCTCCTCAGGCGAGCTGTCGCGGAGTATGGCCAGCAGCACCTTCTCCTGGGTCTCCTTCGCTATCTGCGACCAGTCGCGCCTCACCGTCTCGAATCCCCTTATGGTTATCTCGCCTTCTGAATCTATCAGGGCGTAGCGCTTCTTGGCCGCCGTGCCGGCCTTCGTCGTCACGAAGAGCCCTGCCTTGTAGAGCCCCTGGAACTCGAGCTCCATGGCGCCCGGAAGCGTCCTGTTGATGTCTCCGAGCAGCTCCCTCGCCTTCTTCTCGGACTTCACCTTCACGAAGAGCGAATCGGTGTCCCCGTATATCACCTCGTAGCCGAGCTTCTCCGCCCTCGCTATCACCCTCTGTATGTAGTACCTTCCCCATGCAGTTATGCTCTGGGCGCAGACCCTTGAGTACCACCTGGAGCCGGCGTAGCCGTAGTAGCCGTAGATGGCGTTCGCAAGAATCTTGAGCGCCTTCTGCCTGTTGTCGAGGAGCACGTACTCCTCGGAGTCCCTGGCGAGCCCCTCCATCTCCTCCTTCATCCTGCGCCTCTTGTCCACGAGCTCCTTCACGGTCTCAGAGACGAAGCCCGGACGGCACTTGCAGTAGTAGTAGTCCTCGCCCGGCACCTTGTGGACGCCTCCCGACTTGTCGCCGTCCACACATTGGCAGTACAGCGTCTCGGGGGAGACGTTATGCGTCATGGTGATGCTCGGGTACAGGCTCTTGAAGTCGAAGAGCGCTATCCCCTCATGTATGCCCTCCTTCGGCGGATAGACGTAGCCGCCGGTGTAGGGCGCCGCCCTCCTCCTGATCTCTATCTCCTCGTACTTGGGCCTGTTCGGTATGATCTCGCCCACCTTCCCCGCCTTCCTCATGAGGAGCCACTCGACGAGCTGGGAGTAGCTCATCCTGGATGCGTCGAAGAGCGTCTGGCCCGTTATCCTCGAGAGCTCGTACGCCTCCGGGAGTATGGCCTTCGCAAGCGAGAGCGTCAGTTCGGAGTCCCTCATGCAGTACTTGACGAGCTTCTCCAGGCCCTTGCTCTCCTCCCACGCCCTCTGCATCTCGTCCCATTCCATCTTCATCTTGCCCCTGCCGATTATCTCGCGGGAGACGCTGTCGAGGCTCAGGGACTCCGAGGACAGCGTGTCCACCATGACGTTCCACACGAACGAGTAGAGGTCGACGTGCACCCGGCCCTCGACGAATGCCGCGTACTCCCTGCCCCTCTTCTTGAACCTGACCTCCCTGCCGTCCCTTCCCATCGCGAGCTTCACGCCGTGCTTCCTCGCCCTCTTAGAGAGGTGGCTGAAGTCGAACCTGTCGCCGTTGTACGTGACCATTATGTCCGGGTCCCTGCCTCGCACCACCTCGCACAGCCTCTCCAGGAGCTGCTTCTCTCCGGGGACGACCTCCAGGAAGTCGACGTCCGCCTTCTTGTAGCTTATGACCTTCCGAAAGCCCCGGTTGTCCTTCACCGAGACCATCACGACCTTCTGCTCCTCGTCCTCCTCGACGAGCTCTATGTCGAACGCGAGCATCGAGAGCTTCGGGTAGTCCTCGCCGTCTGTCTTTGCGACCTTTGCTGCGCGCATCTCGGAATACCTCTCTCCGGCCTTGGAGGCGCCCTCGACCTCCGCCCATGAGAGAGGGACTATTCCCCTGTCGATGAGGTAGCGCCTGTAGAACGTTATGGAGTGCTCGTGCTTTGCCCGCACGTCCGGCCACTCCTTGAGGTGGTCGCGGAACCTGGCCACGTCGCCGGGCTTCGGGAGCGTCACCTTGAGCAGCCTCTTCTCCTTTCCGAAGAGCTTCCTCCTTTCGGGGACCACGCTCTCCGGCCTGGACTTCACCACCTCCAGGGCCGCTATCCTCTCCGCGAAGCCGGACATCTCCTTCTCCGTCATGCCCTCGCGTGGCTCCACGTAGAAATAGGGCCTGAAGGTAGCGTCCCTGACGAGCACGGTCTCGCCCTTCCCGGTCTTCCCCCAGAGGAGGACCTCCGGGCTCTCCGCACCCGCCTGATGGACGTCCAGTATGAAGAGCCTCACGCCGTCCGCCATGAATAGAGATTGGAGCCGTTATTTAAAACTGCCGGTGTTAGTACCGCTTTCACGCTGACAGCGCCGCCCCTATGGCCGCGCAGTACTCGGAATCCCTCGCCACTGCCGCCTTGCCGCCGAACATGCCTATGGTGTAGAGCAGCCTTTTCTTGACGATGGCGTTGAGTGGCACCCTCCCGCACACCAGCATGTCCTTCTCCTGCCCGACGCTCTTCGCCGCGAAGTATGACGTGGCGCCCACGGACTCGGCCACCATGCGGAACATGCTCGCAGCTATCTCGGACTTCTCCGGCCTGCCGGACGCCTTGCCGAAGTTCGCTGCCGTGGCGCTCCCCGGCACGTTTCCTATGCCGCTCCCTACTATGTCCCTCACCGTCAGGTCGAGACTGTACCTAGAGCCCCTGGCCAGCCTCTCGGCGCTTCCCGGGTCCTTCCCGAGCATTATGCCCGAGAGGCCCATGACAGTCCCGCCGCCCAGGCCCGTCCCGCCGACGTGCGATATCCTTCCCTTCCTGACGGAGACGAAGGCGGTCCCCGTGCCCATGCAGACTATGAAGAGGTCCCTCTTGCCCGAGAGGAACATGCCGCCCCTCCCTATGGCCTCTATCTCCCCGACGGAGGAGAATCCCGTGCCGAAGACGCCCTTCCCGAGCCTCCTCGACAGCCCTCCCGTCACGACTATCCTCAGGCCTTCAGTGCCAAGACCCCTGACGAGCTTCCCGAAGCATGCGGCGGCGTCCCTTGCGGTGTTGCCCTCCACGGCGGCCTTCCTGACGACCCTGCCGCCCCTGAGGACCACTCCCTGGGTGTTGGTGCCGCCGACGTCTATCCCGGCTATCATGATCCCAGCCTTCCCGCCCTGCGAAGCGCCAGCGCGGCGAGCAGGACAACCGCGAAGAGCCCCATGAAGAACCCGTTGCCGAAGGCCGGCTGGAAACCCGCCACTGCCATGGCCTTGGTCCCGAGACCCGCTATTCCCTCGCCTCCCATGACCCCGCCCGCGGTCACTATGCCCACGGTCGCGTAGAGCGCCTTGCTCCTCCGGTCGGACGCGTACCTTATCACGCCCCCTATGGCGAGGAGTATCCCCAGGAGCGTCCCGAGGAAGAGCCCTATGCCGAAGACCATGGGCATCACCGGGGCCTTCCTCTTCGCCAGGGTCTCGGCGACGACCCAGATGAACGACACGGCGAATCCTATCAGGAATGCCCACGGGTAGGCGAACCCGGATATCGAGCCGGCCACGAGCTGGGCCTGCGGGGCGGGCAGGGATGCTGTGAAGAACTCGCCCCTGTATGAGTCCACTATGCCCCCGAGGACGAACGGCGCCAGGAGGCCCGCTACTATCACGGCTATCATGTCGACCTTTATTATGTCCTTGGCCTTGGTGCCGAGTATCTTGGCGGACTTGTAGTCGTGGCCTATGTCGCCTGCTATCGCGGACGCGATTGACACGAAGCAGACTATCAGGAACGCCGAGAGCATGTCCAGCTGCATCCCGGCCGCGGCGAACACCGCTATCGCCACGAGGCCCACTATTATGCCGAACTGCTCGAGCGGGTCTATGTCGGTCTCCCCGGTCATCATCCCCGCGACGCTTACCATTACCCATACGCCCAGGACGGCTATGACTGCCCCAAGCGGGTGTATCCCCGCAAGGGAGAGCACGACCACCGCGGCCACCGAGAACAGCGGGGTCGCCCTGGTGTACCACGGCATCCCCTTCGACCGGAACATAGGCGAGAATATCCTGCCGGCCCTCGGGACGACGTACGAGACGAAGAAGCCTATCCCCGCCCCCATGACCATCCCCATGCCCGCGTTCTGGACTATCCCGGAGCCCGCCTCGACGGAGAACATCCCCGCCGCCGCGAACGCCGGCACCAGTATGAGCCAGCCAAATACCGAGCCCCCGAACCACGAGTTCACGGCCGCCTTGGGCCCGAGGATGTAGCCCGTCGCCACGGCGAGCGGCATCGGGTAGAGCGCGAGGGCGAGGCCTATCTCCGGCATGAGAGGGAGAGACCATCCCGCCGGGAAGAACATCTCCCTGAGTATCACGAATATCCCGGTGAGCGATATGGCCGCGGCGAGGAAGAACGTACCCCTCCCTATGCTCGTCTCGGCCTTTATGACCTCCGCTCCCGCGGTCCCGCTCGGGTACTGGAGGCCCTCCTCGTCGACGAACACCCTCCTGACGGGGACAGAGAGCAGGACGCCCAGGACGCCAGCAGTCACGCAGACCGCCGCGAGGGAGACCACACCCGGCATGGAGACGCTGATTCCCTGCGACTGCAGGTAGAGTATGCCGGGGATTGTGAAGACCACGCCCGATGCGAGCATGCCTCCTATGGTGCCCCCCGCCTGGGCGACGTTCATCTCGTGCTTCGTGGCCTTCCTCGAGACCCTCGAGACCAGCTGGAGGAGCGCCCCGGCCGAGACGACGCTGAATATTATGGGCCAGGGGAGCGCGCCGACCTTGAGCGCTATGTAGCTGGAGACAACGAGGAGGAACACTGTGAGAAGGACAGCGACCGCGCACGACCTTATCGTGAACCCCGACTCGCCACTTTCTTCCGGAAGCATTGCCACACCGACCGCAATTAAACTATTGAGTCATGAGTAACCTTATAAATGGTGTCGTTTCTACAACGCCGATTGCTGTGCGGCTTCATAGGAAGACGTTCCCCGGCTGCGTGACGTTCACCGCGGAAGACGAGACTGTTATGGCCTGCCCGTTCCCCCTGAACGTGTTGCCCTCTATGACGATGTCATCCCCGTCCCGTATCTCCACCCCAGCACCTCCGTTGTCGTGGATGGAGTTTCCGAGAATCAGGGCGTTGCCGGGCCACACGTACGTGCCGGCATCGTTGTACCTGCGCGTGACCACCCCGCCGGCCCCGTTGCCGTATATCTCGTTGTTCCTTATGGTCACGTCCGTCGCGTTCCACCTGACGCCGAAGCCGTAGTCGGCGTTGCCGTTCGAGGTGCAGTTCTCGACCGTGACCTTGCTCGAGTCCATGTCGATGAATATCCCGTCAGCATAGTTGTCGCGGGCGACCACGCCGCTGGCGTATCCGCTGGCGACGTCGTCAATCCACACACCGTAATAGTTCCCCCAGACCAGTGCATGGCTCAGATTGGTGTCTATGGAGCCTATCTCCACGCCGCTCTCGTCGTTTCCGTATGCCCTGACGTGCTCCACCTTGTTGTACCCGGACCACGCCGGGAAGCTTATGCCGTGGCCGCCGTTATTGTAGAGCAGGAGGTTCCTTGCGGTGATGCCGCCTGCCTGGCACTTTATGCCATGGTCCGCATTGTCATGCGAAACCACGTCCTCTATCAGTACCCTGTAATCGTCCGGGTGGTAGGTCCCCACGTCAGCCTCGCCGAACACGTAGATTCCCCCGTTGTCGCTCGTGTTATAAATCACCAAGTCCCTGAAGATGATGTCGCTTGGGAAGTACGAAGTCCTTATGCTGTAGCACCCGTGGACCATGAACGAGTAAAGGTCGACGTAGTGCGGAGCGTCCGAGCCGTCGTGGTCGTAGCCGCTGCCGAGGAACATGGTGCGCCCCCCGGTCGCATGGCAATCCACCTCTGGCCTGTTCCCTGCCCCGTACGCCCCGACGACGAGGTGCTTTTCGGCGGTGCCGTCGGCGCTTATGCTGATGACGGCGTAGCCGCCCGTGGAGTACGTCACGGTAGTGTCCCTCTTCTGCAGGTAGGTCCTGCTCGGCTGGAAGGAGACGCCTGACCACGAGCCGTACGGGCACGCCCTCGTGCCGTCATGGCATCCGCTCCACGTCGGGTCGACGAACACGGTGTCCTCGTTCCTCGAAAGAAGAACGGTTATGACTGCGTCGCTGTACTTTCCCGTCGCGGTCTCGGCAGCCCTCACGGTGAGCTGCCTCTGCGGCTGGGAGTCGTAGTCTAAGCTTGCCGCCGCGACGGAAATCCTGCCGTTCTGGTCCACTGAGAAGCTGCCGCCGTCGTCATCCTGCATGGAGAACGAGACGGCCTGGCCCGTGGCGACCCACATGAGATTGAGGTCGCCCACCGTGTCGCCGGAGACGGCGTTCTCCGGGATGAGGAATGTCTGGTCGTGTATGAGAGGCACGCCTGCCAGATAGCCGGATTCCGCCGTCCCTGCCTGTACCGGCGGGCAGTCGCTGTCCGCCTGCTGGGTGCATCCAGGAGGGCAGCATGAATCCCCGCCAGCGCACGAGGTTATCTGGACGTGGGAGCACGCGCTGTCAACGCATGCGTCAGCCGTGCATGAATCGCCGTCGTCGCAGTTTCCGCAGTCGGCTCCTATGCCTATCGGGAAGTCGCCCACCCTGACTTCGAGATAGCTGTTCCATGTCGGATACGTCGTGCCGTTGTTGCCGTGGCCCGTGATGCGCACGAAGCGTGCGGGCACCGCGTCGAACGAGAACCGTTCGAGGCCGTTTGCGATGCCATCGCTGTGGCCCGAGTAGACCTGCGTCCATTCGCTGCCGTCGGTGGAGACGGAAACGTCAAAGATGAAGTAGGACGACCCGTCCCACGCCGCAACGGACACGCTGTCGACGAGCGCCGTCTCGTTGAGCTCGTACTCTATCCACGCACCGTCGCCATCTGCGCTCCACCTGCTTTCGGCAGAGAAATTGCCGTCGAGTGTGTTCTCAGGGACGTGGGGTGCCTCGTAGGTGCTCGCTGAAACGCCCACGACCTCGGCGAACGACGGGTAGGACGACTGCAGGCTCGCGTCGAACTGCCATATCTGCCAGCCGTCATGGCAGTCCCACGAGCCAGCAGTCCGTGAGCACGAGTACACCACCACGAAGTTCCTCTGTGTCGAGAACCTTGACTGGCTGAGCCCGAAGTCCGATGCAGCCATGGGTATCTTCGCCGACACGCTGCCGTTGAGCCAGTCCCCGCCTAGAGTGCTGCCGGATAGCTCGAACCTCTGCCACTGGCCGCCGTCGTAGCTCACGTAGCCGTAGCGGTAGACTGCGAAATCAGAAGCGGACAATGACATGGTCTTCTGGGAGCCTGCCGGGGAGAAGGTCATGCCCTCGGGCTGTATGGCGTATGACTGCAGCGGCTGCGCAAAGCCCGCATAGCTCTGGTGGGCGACCATCCCGGTGAATTCCGTTCCCATGGATACTAGAATGATTATCGCGCCAGCGACACATGCAGCCGTGGCGATGCCGGAAGGAAATCCCATGATTATTAATGGCCGGCGAAGCCAAAAAGGTTTTCCGGTCCGCCTCATACGGATGGTGGCCATTCCACCCTGTCCGCCGGGCTCAGCACGTTGCCGAGGGGGACGTCAGAGCTGGCGTCGTAATAGTACACGACTATGTTGTCGAAGTATATGTGCTCGGTCTTCCGCGGCGCGTACCACAGGTAGTTAGAACCGTCAGAGTATTTCGCGCATCCTCTGGTCCCAGCAGCCACTTGCGAGTCCGTGCAGAGCCTGGAGTCGCCGCCGAAGAACGTGCTGAACAGTATCCTATTGAGGGCGAAGAGCGTGCTGCTGCCCATCCTGAATCGGTAGCCCGAGCCCTGGGCCACCTTGACCCCGTCTATCCACGCCTCGACCACGCCGTTGTACGAGTTGAGGTCGTTCATTACTATCCTCTGCACGAATGTGTGCCACTGCCCGTCCTTGTAGTCGGCGCTCAGCACGGGGCCCGCCCCCGACCCCGTGTCCGTCGCGTCCCCGTTCCTGTCTGGATAGTACATGTAGAATTTCGGGTTGTTGTACTCGAACATCATCCTGGCGCTGAAGCGGAAGGCGTCACCGTCGCTGTTGAGAGTGTTCGTCCCGCCGCCGGGGCATCCCGCGGTCCCGTCCGTGCCGCACAGGCCGGGGAGCTTCCCCCCGTCGACCGCGAAGAAGCCGTCACCAAACTTGACCTTGTATGATAGATAGAGCTCCTTGTACCCGCCATGGTCCGGCCCCGCCGGGAGCCTGACCTCCCACTGGCCGCCGCCGCTCGCAGGGCCTACGCCCTTGAGAGCCTCGACGTTGCCGAAAGACGGCGGCGAGGTGAACTCTATCCTGCCTCCGCTGCCGTCGTCGCATCTCGTGTCGCTCCAGCATATCCACCTGAAGTCCTCGACGTCATAGAACGGGTAGCTGATTTCCAGCACCTTCGTCGGGTTGCCGATTATCCCCGACACCACATCCAGCTTGTCCCAGCGGTTGCCCCCGCCGGCCGAGCTCCAGTCGGACATGAAGTCTGACAGCGAGGCGTACGGGCCCAGCGGCCTCTGCTCGAAGTTGTTCTGGTATACCACCACCGCCCCATCGCTTGTCCCGCCGCCAGTGAACATGTCGTAGTACTCCTGCGCCCACACCCCGGATGTCGCGTCGTTTGGGTGAATGCCGTCGTTTGTGAGACTCTGGTCGGTCCTCCAGCCGCAGTCCGTCTTGGCCGTCCCAGATGTGTCATGCCAGAGCGTCCACAGGTCCACCACGTGCAGGTCTGCGTGCTGGGAGGCGAAGTCCTTCAGCCACTCGTTCTCCGACTTCATCTTGTCGCAGCGCTCGTCTGCCGTCTCCTGGTCGTAGGAGTTGAAGCCGTTGTACGGGGGCATGGTCGTCATGTAAATCTGGGATACGCCCTTCTCCTTTGCCTTCGTGTATATCATCTGGTACCAGTACGTGTTGTCGATGCCGCTGAATCCGTTGATGCCGCACGTCGAGAAGAGATACGTGGTTCCCTGGGAAACGTTGACTACCAGCTGGTTGTAGACCTGCGCGCACGTGTGCCCGGCGACTGCGTACAGGCCGAAGTCGCTCTCGGGCACGCCGAGTTTGGTTATGAACCAGCCCGGCCAGTCGCCCATGGTCGCCGGGACTACGACATTGTTCGACATGGAATCGCCGATGACCGCGTACGTGGCCCCGTCGGGAGGGGCGCAGCCCCCGCAGTCCACGGCCTTGCCGCAGTTGTTCTGCTGCTGGCCGCACTTCCCCGAGCATGTCACCGACAGGCCTTCGTCGACGCACGGGGGAGGCCCGACATCGGACGGGAAGTCCTGTATGCTGACCTCGGTGTAGGAGTTCCACGTGCTCTCGGTGTTCCCGTGGCCGGTGAAGCGGACGTACCTTGCCTGGACCGGCGTGAACGAGAACTGCTGGAAGCCCAGCGTGCCGCCGCTCGTGCTCACGTTGTCGAGCACCGTCTGCCACGACGAGCCGTCTGCCGAGACCGCGACCGAGAAGTATGCAAGCCTCTGGTCTCCGCTGTACGCGGCGAGCCTGACGAAGCTTATAGTGACAGTCTCGTTGAGCTCGTACCGTATCCACTGCCCGTCGCCATCCCCGCTCCACCTGCTCTCGGCAGAGAAATCGCCATCGAGCGTGTTCTCGGCGACGTGGCCGTCGTCTTCGCTCGCCTCCACTGCCACTATCCTGGCGCTGCCAGGGACAATGTCAAGCGTCGCGTTGAACTGCCATATCTGCCACCCGCCGTGGCAGTCCCAGGTTCCCGAAGCCCTCGAACAGGAGTACACGACGACGAAGTTCCTCCTTGCGGAAAGCCGCGACTGGCTCAGGTTGAACCTGGCCGGAACCATGGAAAGCTGCGCCGAAACGCTCCCGTTCAGCCATTCCCCTCCCAGGGGACTGCCAGAGAGCTCGAACCGCTCCCAGTCCTCGCCGTCGTAGCTGACGTAGCCGTAGCGGTAGATGGCGTAGTCGTCGAGCTCTATGCCCATCTGGGATGATGACGACTCCGAGGCGAAGCCCATGTCTCCCGCGCTCAGCCTGTAGGACGCCACCGGCTCCGCGAATCCCGCATATGTGCCGTGTGCCGCGGATTCGGACGCCGCTGGAAAGAGACCTGCGCATGCGAGCACCGAGACCGCAAGGATGAGCAGGGGTGCACGAAGCTTGCACATATATCTATTATATTCGCCCGCGACGCATAAAAATTAAATTACTTGGCGCCACAACACTGTTCATGGAAGAGATAGGCGGGGACTTCGACGACTTCTCGATAGAGATGGCCGACTACGAGGTCAGGAAGGTGGACAAGTTCGACCGCATGTGGAAGGTCGGGGAGGGGGGAAGCGCATTCCAGGCCCCGATAATAGTCGAGGGCATACTCTACTTCGGCTCGTGCAACCACAACATCTATGCCCTCAGGAAGGGCACAGGCGAGCTCGTCTGGAAATTCCGGACGGAGGCTATGATAACGGAGTCCTCCCCGATGCACCTCGACGGGCGCATATACATGGGCTCCTTCGACTACAACTTCTACTGCATCGACGCGAAGACCGGGGAGCTCGTATGGAAGTTCAAGACGCAGGCCGAGGTCTATTCGAGCGCCTGCTTCCACAAGGGCATGGTATACTTCGGCTCAAGGGACCGGTTCCTATACTGCCTGGACGCCAGGACGGGAAAGCTCGTATGGAAGTTCGAGACCCGGGACGAGGTGGTGGCGCCCCCGGTGGCGCACGATGGCAGGATATTCCTGGCATCCATGGACAGGAACATGTACTGCATAGACGCGGAGAAGGGCACGCTGATGTGGAAGATACTGACGCAGGGCGAGCTGCATGCCATGGGGGAGCTTCCCATACACAAGGGCGTCATATACTTCGGCTCGTTCGACAACAACCTCTACGCGGCCGACGTGAAGACAGGAAGGGTCCTCTGGAAGTTCCCCACAGGCGTGTATGGCAACGGCTCCGCGCCAGTGATACACAATGACACGATCTACCACGCCTCGAGGGACGGCTCGGTGTTCGCGCTCACGCTGCAGGGGAAGCAGATATGGAAGTACACGACGCGGCACAACATATGCGCCCCCATAATCTATGACAACATGCTGTTCTTCGGGAGCGAGGACATGAACGTGCACTGCCTCTCCCTCGACGGCAAGATCCTGTGGAGGAAGGAGTTCGACGGCCTGGTGTTCATACGGCCGGTGGCACAGGACGGCGTGCTCTACTTCACCTGCTGGGACTGCAACACGTACGCGCTCGACATAAAGACGCAGGACGTCGTGTGGAAGTTCCGCATGGACGGGTCGCCTTCCTACCTGCCCCCCGAGTACGGAAGCTACGAGGTCGGGATGAAGATAACGGGAACGGACCTCGAGGAGACCACGCGGAAGGACTACGGGCTCAGCTTCAAGGAGGAAGAGAGAAACACGAGCGCGTACAAATCCGAGATAACCTACCAGATGGGTACAACCTACAGGGAGAAGGGCAAGTACCAGATAGACTCGCAGACAGAGGAGTTCTAGGCCGGGCGCCGCCCGGTTGCGTGATGAAGAAGATCAGACCTGCGGAGGGGCCGGTATGGCCGGAAGGCATATGCCGTCCATGCACGTCCCCGTGCTGCACGTGCCGCAGGTGCCGCAGCCGTTCGGGGCGTCTCCGCATACCCTGTCCCCGCAGTCCGCGGTGCACGTGGTATCGTCCCCTCCCGAGCTCGTCGATGAACCCGATGAGCCGGAGGAGCCCGACGAGCCGCCTCCCGAAGGCGCGACCTTAGGTATGCACTCCGGGCAGCCATCGAGGACTTCGTAGTCACCCTCTATCGCCACCTCCACGTAGCCGTCCTCGTCAACCGTGAATGGGTTTATCCTGCGGACGTCCATCTCGAGGGGCGCCTTGTCGACGAATGAGCCGGCGACCACCTCCACGCTCTCCCCGTTTATGTAGAGCCTCGCGTCCTCTCCCTGGCCGCCTATGGCATGGACGCTTATGAGGTACTTGCTGCCGCCAATCGACACCGCGAGAGACTCGCCGGCGGGTATCCTCACCGTGTCCCTTCTGATGGCCGCGCACTTCCCGTCCACGCACTCGTATCCGGGCTTGCACGTCCCGCACCCCATGGAGTCGTTCTGCGCCTGCGTGGCGTTTCCGCTGCGGTAGTGAACGCTCACCATCTGCCATCTGCCATCCCTGCAATCCCAGCCAAGATATGTCTCGCTGCAGCTGAAGACGGCCACGGAGATAGTCATGTACCCGGACTCGCCAGTCCCGGAGAGCATGTCGCTTTCCGGCACCTCGATGCCTATCGAGGCGTTGCCGTATATCCAGTTCCCGCTGGCGTTGCCGCCGGTGAGGTTGAATCTCCTCCATTTCCCGTCGTTTATGCTGTAGTATGCGGTGGCGTACACGGCGTCGTCGTCCACCTTCCCCGACAGCGGCACGGCCTCGGACCCCTCGTCGAGCGCGGCCGACATCATGCTGTAGTTCAGCCTGTATCCGGCCCCTGGCAGCGCGAAGCTCTCCTCATGGGTAACGGAAGACGGGACGGCGGGGTCGAAAGACAGGTCCTCGAGGTAGGCGCCGCTGGAGAAGGTAACGTACAGCCATCCAACGTAAACTATCACAAGGGCGACAACAATGGCCGCGGTTTCCATAAGCGGGATTTTCACGGGCATTTCTGGAATTTTCATATGTATTAATAGTTTTCGGCTGGCTACAATAAAAGCCTAATCTCTCCCTTACGGCCTCATCCACTCTATCTCATAGTAGTCGTACTCGGCCCCCTGGAGCCTTATCTTGTTGAGCCCGTAGTATGTTATGGCTGTCTCCCTGTCGGTTATGGACAGTATGAGGTTGAGGTTCATGCCCTCCGCCTTCTTGAGGAGCGACGCCAGCTCGACGCCGCCTATGTGCTCCTCCTCGCTCATCGCCGCGAGCAGGTAACTGGGCCCGTCCTTCGGAGTCTCCCTTATCCAGTCCTTGCCCTTCCTCTTCCGCCTGAACGCCACGAAGTCGGCCGGATAGTCGACGTAGTCCTTCCTGCCAAGCTTCGGTATGCCGAGGATGAACGTCTTCCTTACCCCGTGGGCGACCCTGACGGCCCTCGCCCACTCGGAGACGAGGAGCTTCTCCTCCTTCGGGAATACATGCAGGACGTGCTTTGAGTGTATCCACTTCCCCTCCCTCGACTCCTTGACCGGCGACGCCCCGGGGAAGTATATCCTGAAATGGGTGCCGAACTTGAAGCCGGTCTTGACTATGTAGCCGCGCAGCCTCCAGTCCTCGTAGACCTGGTACATGGCCCTCGCGAACTCCCTCCTTCCGGCGACCTGCTCCATCAGCCTGGCCGGCGTCAGGGACTTGCCGCTTCCAGCGTCCAGCACCTTCGCGCCGAAGTGCTCCGAGAGGAGCATGACCTCGAAGAAGTTGAGCTTTAGGACGCTTCCCCTGTCCTGCTTGTAGACGCCGCTCTGGCCTATCCACCAGTCGCTGAACAGCGCGTTGCACGTGTCCTCGCACTCGAGGACTCCCATGGAGGAGCCCGCGTCCCACACTATGGTCTCGGGAATCCTGCCGAGCTCCATGTCCCCGGAAGGGTACTTCTTCACGTGGCTCGCCCTGCTCCTTCCGAACATGCCCTCCTGCGCCCTTTTCACTATCAGCCCGCGGTCCCTCCAGTCCCTGTAGGCGTTGTACTTTATCATGAGCCTCTGCTCGCTTCCGGCGTATGCCGCGAGGAGGTCCTTGAACCCCGCAGACTTCTTCCCCATCAGGACCCTGCCCTTCTGCAGGTCTATTATGTAGAGCGCCTCCTCGGGCAGGAGCATGAGCCTGCCGTCCCTGTTCTCGCCGAAGAAGTTGTTCCTCAGCCTGTCTGCCTCCTCTCCCTGCGCCCACGCACCGTCCTTCTTGGTGAACATTATCTCGGTCACGTCAACCACCGAAAGCCTCCGCTATCACTTCCATCTTCTCTCCTTCCTGGTTCATGGTGTATATCATGGCACCATCCGTATGTTGTCGTGCAAGGTTTAAAAGCTCCCCGACGTAGGCGGCTGTGGTCGGATAGTCCTTGGACCATGGGGTCGCGTAGATTCCCAGATACACCGGGCCGGAGAATCTGGAGTCCACGTCGGCTATGGATTTCTCAAAGACCTCCTTCTCGGAGACCCCTTCCTCCGGGAAGTGCGTGTAGTAGAACTGGATGCCGTCGAGCACGTCCGCGTACTGCGGGAAGCCCTGGGCCATGACGTTTCCGTAGTAGACCACGGGGATGAACCGCATGGCGGGATTGACGTCCCTTGCCGCCTTCCTTATGCTGGTCAAGTACGCCGGGGTGAAGAATGACGGGTCGTTGAGCGCGTTGTCTATGCTGAACGCCTTCACGTTAGGGTGGCTCAGGGAGAGCTGCGCCGCTCTCCTCGCCATGCCCACGTAGTCGACATAGTTTATGTCGCTCCTCCTCTCGGCCGACATCTCAGATGGCGGGAGGAAGGTCATCCAGACGTCCACGCCCATGCCCTCGGCTGTCCCTATGACCTCCTCCATCACCGGATACTCCCTCAGGGGGTCGGTGACGAGGTAGTTGAACGTGTCGCAGCGGCTCTCCGCGAGGAGGCTCCTGAGCTTCCCATAGTCTATAGAGCCGTTGTCGCTCCTCGGCGGCGCCCCGTAGACTCCCCGGACGAAGCCGCCGGAGGTCGCGGCCGGCATGAATGCCGCATAGCCTACCACCACGGCTACGGCCAGCAGTCCCAGCGCCGCGAGCGCGGCGCGCTTCATTTCCATAGAGCCCACATTTAAAATATCCCTGCTTTATGTTAAATTGATGCCCATGCCAGGACTGATGGTCTACACGGACGGGGGCTCCAGGGGGAACCCCGGCCACGCGGCAATAGCCGTGATAATCGCTGACGCTTCCGGGAAAGTGCTCCAGACCCACAGCGAGTACATAGGGGAGACCACTAACAACGTGGCCGAGTACAGGGCGGTCCTGAAGGCGCTCAAGCTCGCCAGGAAGCACGGGGGCGGAAGCGTGACGTGCACCATGGACAGCCAGCTCGTGATGATGCAGCTCTCCGGGAAGTACAGGATAAAGAAGCCCCACCTGAAAGAGCTCCACGACATGGTCAAGGAGGAGGAGAAGGGATTCTCCTCAGTCTCCTACGCCCACGTCAGGAGGGAGGACAGGATGGTGTCGCTTGCCGACTCCATGCTCAACCACACGCTGGACAGGGTGGAGGGGAAGCTCCGATGAACCTGAGGGACGCGCTGAAGGGCAATCTCCCGGACAAGGAGATAGCCCTCGTTCCCAGGGCCTTCGACATAGTGGGCGACGTTGCGATAATAGAGATACCCGAAAAGCTTTACCGCCGCAGGAAGGAGATAGCCGAGGGCATAGTGAGGACGCACCCGAGGGTAAGGACCGTCTGCCACAAGAGGGGCGAGCGCGGAGGCGAGTACCGCATATCCGACCTGGAGGTCATAAAGGGAAGGGGCACGGAGACGGTGCACCTGGAGCACGGGTGCAGGTTCAAGGTCGATGTCAGGAAGGCTTACTTCTCCGTCAGGGAGGCGACCGAGAGGGAGAGGATAGCCAGGCTCGTCAGGCCCGGGGAAAACGTCCTCGTCATGTTCTCAGGCGTTTGCCCGTCCCCCATAAACTACTCGAGGCTGCAGCCCGAAATCGGACATGCGTGGGGCGTGGAGCTTAACCCCGACGCCCACCGGTACGCGCTAGAGAACGTCGTGCTCAACAAGGTCCAGGACAAGGTCACCCCCATATGCGGCGACGTGAGGGAGGAGGTGCCGAGGCTTGCGCTGAAGTTCGACAGGATAACGATGCCGCTTCCCAAGGCCGCCCACATGTTCCTCGACGTGGCCGTGGCGGCGCTCAAGGACGGGGGCACGATACACTTCTACCACGTGGACCGGGAGGACGACCCCTACGCGGAGGCAGTCAGGCTGGCCGGGGAAGCGGCGGAGGCCGCGGGGAAGAAGGCGAGGATACTGGACAAGATGAAGGTCCTCCCCTACGGCCCGCGCGTGTGGAAGGTCTGCGTGGAGTTCTCGGTGTCGTGACGGCGGCTTTCGGAAAGACTTAAAAACGATTGCTCTCATTCTTAGGCATGAAGGTTTACATAGAGACCTACGGCTGCGCGGCGAACCATGCACAGTCCGAGGGCATGGCCGGGCTCCTGCTCCGCGAGGGCTTCGAGCTGTGCGGAAGCGCGGACGAGTCCGACGCCGTGGTAATCAACACGTGCGTCGTCAAGGAGCCCACCGAGCACAAGATAATTGACAGGATGAAGAGGCTCAGGAAGCAGTTCCCGAAAAAGGCGCTGGTCATCGCAGGGTGCATGCCCGAGATCATGGAGGAAAGGCTTGCCGAGGCCTTCCCGGGCGCCAGCATTGTCGGCACGCACAGCTCCGGGAGGATAGCGGAGGCGCTCCGGTCGGCTACCATGGGACGGAAGGTTTCCATGACGGGCGGGCGCGGAGGCACGCCCCTTTCGGCCCCTCGGGTGAGGAAGAACCCGCTCGTCGGCATAACGGAGATATCCACCGGCTGCGACGGCGCCTGCTCCTACTGCGCGGTGAGGCTCGCCAAGGGCAGGCTCTCATGCCATCCCCCGGAGGAGATAGCGGCGTCCGTCAGGGAGGCGGTGTCTGGCGGCTGCAGGGAGATATGCCTGACGTCCCAGGACAACGCATCGTACTCCCACGGCGGGACGGACCTTCCCTCGCTTATGCGGTCCGTCTGCTCGATAGAGGGCGGCTTCATGGTCAGGGTCGGCATGATGAACCCCGACAACGTCATGAGGATAAAGGAGCGGCTGATCGGGGCCTACTCGCACCCCAAGGTCTACAGGTTCCTCCACCTTCCACTGCAGTCCGGCTCGGACAGCGTGCTCTCGCGCATGAGGAGGAGGTACACAGCATCCGGGTTCACGGGGCTCGTAGCCGACTTCCGCCGCGCCTTCCCGGACCTGATGCTCTCGACTGACGTGATAGTCGGTTTTCCCGGTGAGACCGACGCGGACTTCTGCATGACGGTTGACGTGATACGGCAGGTAAAACCGGACATAGTGAACATATCCAAGTTCGGGGCGCGCCCCGGGACCGAGGCCTCGGGCATGGAGCCCGTCCCTGACGGCACAGTCAAGGCGAGGGCGGCATCCCTGCACGGAACGGCGAGGGGAATATACGCGGAGAAGAACGCCGGCTGGGTGGGCTGGCGGGGGGACGTCCTCGTGACCGAGAAGGCGAAGGGCGCAGGCGAGTTCATGGGAAGGACCCCGACGTACAAGCCTGTTATACTGAAAGGCGACGGCATCCTCGGAAGACGCGTGAGGGTGGAAGTCACGGAGGCCCACACCGCCCACCTGAAGGGACGGATGCTGGCGTCAGACGGGAACGATTCCTGATGCCATCACAACCAGCGACGGTATCAGGAAGATGCTCAGAAGGTAGCATATGACGCTTATTATGAGGATGTAGCCGAGGCCCATGTCCTTGAAGAAGAGCTTGAGGATGATCAGCCACACGAGCACCGGGAGCAGCATGCCGATTATCCCGGCGAACGGAAGTACTGCGACGAACGCCCCAAGCAGCGCTATCACGCCGAACATGTTTATCAGGGATATCACGAGAGACACGCCGAACGCGTGCAGCGGGTTCACGCTCGCGGACGTCTTCTTGGCGAATATCTCGACTATTATGAGTATGACTATGCCGCTCACTATTGTCGAGAGCAGCACGTTCATGAGGAGGCCGAACGGGTTGGCGAAGTTGAGGCCGAGACCGCCCATGAACTCGTTGAGCATGGATAGAAGGTCGGCCATAGTAGATAATTGTCACGCGCGACTTAAATTTATTGGGAGCCGCTCTCAGGAGACAGTCGAGCCGGGCTTCACGGTGGATCCCGGCTCCAGGCACGCTCCCGGGAGTATGGAAGAGTTTATGCCCGTCTTCACCCCGTCGCCCATGATGCAGCCGAGCTTCCTCCTTCCCGAGTCCACGCGCTTCCCCTTCACCATGACCTTGACCGTCCCGTCGTCGAAGCGCAGGTTGGCGACCTTCGTGCCGGCGCCGAAGTTGCAGCCGCTCCCTATCACGGAGTCTCCCACGTACGAGAGGTGGGGTATCTTCGTGCCCTCCATTATGACGGAGTTCTTCACCTCGACGAAGTTTCCTATGACGCTTCCGCTTCCGACGCTCGTCGCGCCCCGCACGACGCAGTTCTTAAGCCTGGCGCCCTTGGCGATGGCCACGGGGCCCTCTATCTCGGCCTTTTCGCTTATGTCAGCCTCCGGGTGTATCCGGGAGCCAGTCTCCCTCAGTATCGCCTCGTTTGCCTCCAGGAGGTTCCACGGGTAGCCTATCGGCATCCAGAAGCCTCCCCTGACGCACCTGACCTCGGCCCTGCCCGCGAGCGCCCTTATGGCATCGGTGGCCTCGTACTCTCCCCTGCTGCTCTTCTTCATCTTCCCGGAGAACACGCGGTCGTCGAGGACGTAGAGGCCGGCGTTCACGATGTCCGACACCCTCTTCTCGGACTTCTCGACTATGCCGGCCAGCGCGCCGTCCCTCTCGACCACGGCGCCGAAGTTCCTGGTGTCGCCGGTGACGGAGAGTATCGCGAGGTCGTGCTTCATGCACCGCCTTATGTCATCCCTCCCGTAGAGGTCATCGCCCATCATCATGACGAACTTGCCGGAGAGCTCATTCCTCGCCTGGAGGAGGGCATGGCCGGTACCGAGCTGCTCCCTCTGCTCAACGTATCTGAGCCTGATGCCGGAAAATTCCCTGCCGAAGAAGTCCCTTACCTGCTTTCCGAGGTAGCCCGTCACTATGACGGCCTCGTCGACGAGGCCCTCCAGCTGCTCCAGATTGTGCTGCAGGATGGGCTTTCCCGCCACGGGGAGCATTATCTTCGGCCTGGTCGCCGTTAGAGGCCTGAGCCTCTCCCCCTTCCCCGCGGCAAGTATGAGCGCCTTCATACGGAGCGCACCCCCTACTCCCACCAGGGCTTGAGCCCCATCGCGGTGTCGGTCTTCCTGACGCTCCTTGGGCCGTCGGTCTCCATGCCGAGCACCGCCCTTATCGCGTCCACGTTCTCAGGCACTATGTCGCTCTCCTGATGGATGGCCTGCATGTAGAAGAGCTCGCCTTCCCTGACGTTTATGCTCTCCTCCCAGACGGCTATCTCGTTCAGGTCCGACCTGGGCCTCCCGAGGTCCCTCGCCCACTCCATTATCTGGGCGGTGGACTTTATGCCGTCCTCTGCCTTGACGAGCACGACCCTCGGGGCCTTCCTGAAGAGCTCCATGACCTGGTCCCTTGACGTCCCGTTCTCCATGGTCACGTTTATGGTGTGCACGTGCATGAGGGTCGTCGGGACCTTCATGGCGACGGTCGTTATGTTGAGGCCGGGCATGACCGTGTTGACGTCGGGGCCGTGGTGCGAGGGCACCGTCACGGGGTCAGGCACTATGGCGTTGACCGGCCCCTTCTTTATGTTCCCGGGGTCCGGCCCCCTCCTTATCATGACGGCGCTGACATTCTTTATGCCGGCGTTGGCGTATATCGGGTAGAGCGTCCTGCAGAGTCCCGTGGTGTTGCACGAGACGACCCTGACGAACTGCTTTCCTATGGCCTTGCCGTAGTTTGCGGTGGAGTTGAACGAGGCCTCGACGGTCGAGGGCTTCTCGCCTCCCTGGAAGATTACCTTCTTCTTCATGGGGACATAGAGCTTCTCCTTGTTCTCTATGCCTATCCCGTCGGGGGCGCCGTCGACCACGACGTCGGCCTCCTCTATGAGGGACTCAACGGTGCCCTCGACCTTCATGCCGGCCTCCTCGAAGGCCTTCATGTTCTCCCTTGTGTTCACGAACAGCGGGAACCCCTTCTTGACTGCATGCTGGGCCTCGAACGTGGGCTTGGTCTTGACGACGCCTATGACCTTCATGTCGCCCTGCACAGCCACGGCGTCGGCTACCCTCCTTCCCACGGTCCCGTAGCCGCAAATCGCTACCTTCACTGACATACTCTGAATCACCTCTAGCTTTAACATCACTCCACAGTAACGGACTTCGCCAGGTTCCTGGGCTTGTCCACGTCGCACCCCTTCATGTCCGCTATGTAATAGGCGAGGAGCTGCAGCGGCACGACGTTTATCAGCGGGCTCAGCTCGTCGAGCGTCTTTGGGACGTGTATCACCCAGTCCGCCAGGCGTGATATGCCGTCGTCGCCCTCGCTCGCTATGGCTATTATCTTGCCCTTCCTAGCCTTCACTTCCTCCATGTTGGAAATTATCTTGTCGTAGCCGCTGCCCTTGTTCGCTATGAACACCACGGGCATGTTCTCGTCTATGAGCGCTATCGGCCCGTGCTTCATCTCCGCCGCCGGGTAGCCCTCCGCGTGTATGTACGATATCTCCTTGAGCTTGAGCGCGCCCTCGAGTGCCACGGGATAGTTTATCCCCCTTCCCAGGTAGAGGAAGTTGGAGTGGCCGGCGACGTCCCTTGCGATGGCCTTTATCTTCAGGTCCTCCTTGAGGACGGCCGCGATCTTGCCCGGTATGGCCTTCAGCTCCCTTATGAGGGCCGCCGACGGCGGGCCGTTCCTCCTCTGCCTGATGTCGAGCGCCAGCAGGAGAAGGCACACCAGCTGGTTGGTGAACGCCTTGGTGGACGCGACGCCTATCTCCGGCCCCGCGTGCAGGTAGATGCCCATCTGGGCCTCCCTCGCTATCGTGGAGCCGACGACGTTGACTATGCCCATGGTCCTCGCGCCCCTCCTCTTGGCCTCCCTGAGCGCCGCGAGCGTGTCCGCGGTCTCCCCGGACTGCGATATGACGACCACGAGGTCGTTCCTGCCCACAAGCGGGTCCCTGTACCTGAACTCGGAGGCATAGTCGACCTCCGCGGGGATACCGGCGATCTTCTCTATCATGTAGCGGCCTATGAGCGCGGCGTGCCACGATGTCCCGCACGCGGTGAGGATGACGCGCTCGCACTTGTCCAGCGTGCCGTTGACGCTGAGCTTTATGGCCTTCCCGGCCCTTCCCCGCATCGCGTTCTTTATGGAATCCGGCTGCTCGTATATCTCCTTCAGCATGAAGTGCTTGAACCCGCCCTTCTCTATCTGGTCCAGGTCCCACGATATCTCCTCGTGGAGCTTCTCGACCTTCTTGTCCTTCAGGTCCCTCACGGTGACAGTCCCGGGCCCCAGGACGCCTATCTCCCCGTCGTCGAGGTATATCATCCTCTTGGTGTGCTCGAGCATGGCCGCGGCGTCTGAGGCGACGAATGACTCGGTCCCCTTGACCCCTATGACAAGCGGCGAGCCGTTCCTCGCGACGACTATCCTGTTCTCCTTCCTGTGCACGACGGCGAGGCCGTACGTGCCCTCCACCTGCAGGAGCGCCTGCCTGACGGCCTTCTGGAGGTTGCCCTCGTAGAACTTCTCGACGAGGTGGGCGAGTATCTCCGAGTCCGTGTCAGAGCGCATCCTGTGGCCCTCGCTCTCGAGCAGGTCGCGAAGCGTCGCGTAGTTCTCTATTATGCCGTTGTGGACTATCGCGATGTCACCCGTGCAGTCGGTGTGCGGGTGGGCGTTCCTCCTGCTCGGCTCCCCGTGAGTCGCCCACCTGGTGTGGGCTATCCCCAGGGTGCCGTTGACCTTGTCGAGGCCCTGCGCGCCGTTCACCGCGTCTATCCTGCCCCTGCCCTTCCTGACCTGCAGGGTGCCGTTGACCACCGCGACGCCGGCCGAGTCGTAACCCCTGTACTCAAGCCTGCGAAGACTCCCGAGTATGAGTGGCGCTGCCTTCCTGTGCCCGACGTATCCCACTATCCCGCACATAGCCTTCACGAACGATAAAATAAGAATGGGACAACCTATTTAAAGAGTTTACTGAGAAAAATGTCTTAATAGGTAGCGGTTTCGAGGCCGTTTTCGTTTAAACCTTTATAAAGGTTATCTACAATAAGTTTTAAATATTAAAACAAAATCCATAATGGTATCATGACAAGGCATTTCATACTGCAGAGCGGGAAGGAGAACAGGATAGCGCCGGTGGTGATATTCAGCGACCCGGCGCCGCTGAAGGTCCTGACATCCGGACTCGGCTGGAAGATATTCCGCAGGCTCTCGAAGCCTGCCTGCCCGATGGACCTCTCCAAGGAGCTCTCCATCCACGAGCAGAAGGTCTACTACTACATAAAGAAGCTCAGGGAGGCCGGCCTCATAGAGGAGCTGAAGACCGAGCAGAGGCACGGTGCGCTGGCCAGGTTCTACCAGGCGCGGCCGGAGGCCTTCGCCCTCGCCTCGGAGAACGTGCCCTTCCAGAAGCTCAGCATAAAATCGCCGGTGAAGTCCAGGCTGCTCGGCCCCTTCATAGAGGACGGCAGGCTCAACGCGACCATAGTCGTGGGCTCGCCGGACCCGCACGGCCCCTGGAAGGCCAGGGCTAGCGACGCCTGCTGCGCCATAGACTTCGCCCTGTTCCTGGGCTCGTACAGCTCGGGCGAGAAGCTGCCAAACTACAGGCTGGACATAGAGGTGAGGGAGAAGGACCTCAAGGGCAACATGGTCCTCATAGGGGGGCCCACCGTCAACATGGTCACAAAGGACATAAACAAGAAGCTTCCAATCTACATAGACGCCGACCTCGACAGGAACATAGTCTCCACGCTCTCCAAGAAGACATACACTGCCGACGACTGCGGCATAGTCAACATAATAGAGAACCCGTGGAACCCGAAGGCGAGGATAATGGCGCTCGCGGGGAAGAGGTTCCCCGGCACGAGGGCCGCCGTCATCGCGGTCGTCAACCACCTCGAGGAGTTCATGGAGGGGAACGCCAACGACCCGAAGGTGAAGTCGCGGGTGGTCAAGGGCTTCGACATGGACGGCGACGGCATAATAGACACGGCCGAGTTCCTGGAGTAGCGCCTTCTGCTGCATGTTATGCTGCTATTTAACTACTCTATAGTAACATTTATAAATATCCATATGCAATTATAATCATGGGCATGAACGGCGTGTTCGGCAAGGGTTACATAAAGGACACATTCAAGGGAAACTCCGTCATGGCAATAAGCATGAGGCCCGACGGGCTCTACGACATCGGCTTCTCCGTCACCCCTCCGGCAACCGGAAACGCGGTTGCGGTCTACAATGGAGTGGATGAGCAGAAGGTCAGGCCGGCCATCGGCATCGGCAGGCTGCTGGGCCACCTCAACAGGGGGCACATACCAATAGAAGACGTAAGCAGGTTCATGCTGAAGCACGAATACGCCGCCCAGGTCGAGGAAATGGAGCCCGCAGAGGCATTTTAATAGGCCGGGGCACAACTATTTCTCATGCTGACCGAAGAGGAGATGTCGAAATACAGGGAAGCGGGAGCTATAGCCTCCAGGATACGCGCTGACACGCTCGGCTCGATAAAGGTCGGGGACAACCTGCTCTCGATAGCCGAGAGGATTGAGGGCGCGATAGCCAAGGCCGGCGCAAAGCCCGCGTTCCCCGTAAACATAAGCGTCAACGAGGCGGCAGCCCACTACACCCCTCCGCTGGGGGAGCAGAGGACGGTCGGTGCGGGGGACCTTGTGAAGATAGACATAGGCGCCCACATCGACGGCTACCTCGCCGACATGGCGTTCACCTGGTGCTCCGAGAAGAGCCCGCTGGTGGCGGCCAGCCAGAAGGCGCTTGACGCTGGAATAGGCGCCATAAGGCCGGGCGCCACCGTGTCCGAGGTCTCCGCTGCCATACACGGCGCGATAGAGGATGCCGGCCTGGCTCCCGTCGTCAACCTTTCCGGGCATGGCGTAGAGCGCTACAACTTCCACGGGAGCATATCCATACCCAACGTTCCCAACAGCAGCAAGCACAAGCTGTCGGAGGGCGACGTGGTGGCCCTCGAGCCGTTCGTGGCCGAGAGCGCCGTCCACGTCGACGAGAGCGAGCCCGTCGAGATATACCAGTTCGTCCAGAGGAGGCCAGTCAGGATGCCGGAGGCGAGGAAGGTCATGGAACTCGCGGAAAAGGACTTCTCAGGATTTCCGTTCGCCAGGAGATGGCTCGCAAAGCACGTCTCCCCCTTCAAGGTGAAGGTGGCGATAATGGAGCTCGAGAGGTCGGGCGCGATAAGGTCGTACCCGATACTCAAGGACATGCAGGGAAGGAAGATCGCCCAGTCCGAAGACACCATAATAGTTGCCGAGAAGCCCATAGTGACCACGCGGCTGTGACGCCTTCTCAAAGCTCGCTTATGACGACGAAGGTCTTGGTGTCGGCTATCCCGGGCATCGTCTGCAGCTTCTTGAAGAGAAACCTGTCGAAGCTCTCGACATCCTCCGTCCTGACCCTGATTATGAGATCCGTCGAACCCGTGACTATGTCGACATGCTCGACCTCCGGCAGCCTCATTATCTCGGCCGCCAGCTGGTGCTGGTCCTTCCTGCCGCTCCGCAGCGTGTCGTAGCTGCACGATACGTGGATGAGCGCGGCAAAGCCCCTTCCCAGCTTCCTGTGGTCCAGGATTACCGTGTACTTCTTTATGATGCCGTCCTCGCGAAGCTTCCTGAGCCTGTTGTGCACCGTCGTCACGGGCATGCCCGTCTTCCTGGATATCTGCCTGCTGGAGAGAGAGCTGTCCTCCCGCAGTATGCCGATTATCTTCCTGTCCTTGTCATCCATATGATACATTTGTTCCATTTGATATAAAAATATTGGCTTTTTTAGTAAAAAATTCAGTAAAAAAGGAAATATATTTAATAGGCGGCCGGCACACTCTTATTTTGCAGGAGACTCTGGTGATTGCCATGTGCGGGATAATAGGGATATTCGAGATGAAGGATGACCCCGAGAAGCTCAAGGAGACGGCCCTGAGGATGGCCGGCAAGGTCAGGCACAGGGGTCCCGACTGGAGCGGCATATACCACGACGAGAAGGCCATACTCGCCCACGAGAGGCTCTCGATAGTGGACGTCGAGCACGGCGCCCAGCCCCTCGTGGACAGCGCCACGGGAAGCGTCCTCAGCGTCAACGGCGAGATATACAACCACAGGAAGCTTCGGGGCATGCTGCGCTGGAAGCACAAGTGGCAGACGAAGTCCGACTGCGAGGTGATACTCTACCTCTACGACGAGCACGGTCCCGCGTTCCTCGACATGCTCAGCGGCATATTCGCCTTCGCGCTCTACGACAAGCAGAAGGGAGCTTACCTGATAGCCAGGGACCACATAGGGATAATCCCCCTCTACATGGGCAGGGACGCCGCCGGCACGCTCTACGTGGCAAGCGAGATGAAGGCACTGGACGGGGTATGCGACAGCATAGAGGAGTTCCCGCCGGGCCACTACATGACATCGGACAGCGGCGGTCCCGTGAAGTGGTACAAGCCGAAGTGGGCGGAAGAGATGCCGGATTCCCCGGCCTCGGTGCGTGCTCTCAGGAAGTCCCTGGAGGACGCGGTGAAGAAGCAGCTGATGTCTGACGTCCCATACGGCGTCCTCATATCCGGCGGTCTGGACTCGTCCATAGTTGCTGCCATAGCGAGCAGCTTCCGAAAGAAGAGGGTCGAGACTAGCGGGAAGGAGGAGGCATGGTGGCCGAGGCTGCACTCGTTCTCCGTCGGCCTGAAGGGTTCGCCGGACCTGAAGTTCGCGCGGAAGGTGGCCGGGCACCTCGGGACGGCGCATCACGAGATAACATTCACCGTGGAGGAGGGCATGCACGCGCTCCGCGACGTCATATACCACCTCGAGACGTTCGACGTCACGACGGTCCGCGCCGCGACGCCCATGTACCTGATGGCTAGGAAGATAAGGTCCATGGGCATAAAGATGATACTCTCGGGCGAGGGGGCGGACGAGGTGTTCGGGGGCTACCTGTACTTCCACATGGCGCCGAGCGCCGAGGAGTTCCACGAGGAGACCGTGAGGAAGCTGTCGATGCTCAGCAAGTACGACTGCCTGAGGGCCAACAAGTCAATGGCCGCGTGGGGAGTAGAGGCCAGGGTCCCGTTCCTCGACAAGGAGTTCCTGGACGTCGCCATGGGAATCGACCCGAAGAGCAAGATGTGCGGCGGCGGGAGGATAGAGAAGGAGATACTCCGGAAGGCATTCTCTGACTACCTTCCCGACTACGTGCTCTGGAGGCAGAAGGAGCAGTTCTCAGACGGCGTAGGATACGGGTGGATAGACCACCTGAAGAGGCACGCGGAAGAGAAGGTGACGGACGCCATGATGGCTGACGCCTCCTCGCGGTTCCCGGAGAAGACCCCGGCCAGCAAGGAGGAGTACGTGTACAGGGAGATATTCGAGGAGCTCTTCAAGAGCCCGGCGGCCGTCTCGACCGTCCCCGTGGGGCCATCGATAGCATGTTCTACACCCACCGCGTTCCGGTGGAGCAGGCAGTTCGAGGGCATGGCCGACCCCTCCGGCAGGGCCGTCAGGGGAGTGCACGCGCATTCTGTGAAAAGCGTCTGAGGGGCGCCGCGAACCTGTGGACGTACTTGCCCGGGACCTTGCCGCCTATCACCTCTATCCCGTCGTCCCTCAGGAGCTCCTCCTTGGCCCTCGGGCCTAGGAATCCGTATCCCCCGATGTCGCCGTTTGACATTATGACACGGAAGCACGGCACGCCCACGGGATCATCGTTCGTCTTCATGTAGGCCGCTACCGTTCTCTGGTGTACCCCCGCGGCCATCCCGAGCTCCTTGTACGTCGTCACCCGGCCTCTCGGGACCTTCTTGAGCAGGGCGTAGACTTCCTCTCTCTTTCCCATTGGGAAAAATTGGGCCGCTGCTAAATAAATCAGTCAGTTCCAGAAATCCTCGGATTCGGACTCCGTCTCAAGCACCACGCCGAACCTCGAGAAGACGCTCTGGCAGTTGGGGCATTTCCATATCTCCGGCTTGTCATTCCATTTCTTTCCCTTGGTGCCGCAGATGTGGCAGTTCTCGGTGAAAAGCATACATCTCCCGCTACCTCGAAGAGCGGACCTTCTCCCTGTAGGCGTTGACGACCTCTATCCCAAGGCCCTCCGCCTCCTTTGCTATGTCCATCCTCTTCTTCCTTCCCACAGCGGACCTTATGACGGCGCACTGCGTCTTCTTGTCGATTGCCTTGAGGTCGCTAACTGTGGAAACATGAACGGGCGCCTTGCCGCTTCCGATGAGGCCCTTGACCGCTATCGGGGAACCGAATCCGGCGGACGGCTTCTTGCCCCTGGTCTTCAGGCCCTTCCTGAGCTTGGAATGCCTTCCGGTGGGCCTTCTCCAGGAGTCGTCCAGCTTGACGTGCCTGTATGACTCCTGGCGCACGAAATCGGGCTTCTTCGCCTTCTTCTTCTTCCTTATCGAAAGGAGCCTCGAAATCAGTCCCTCTGCCATAATCATGCACCATCCCCGGCCACGCTTGTCTTCCCGAGCATGTATATGCCGTCCTGGAAGTTCCTCTTGTCGTATCCCTTCACGACGGTCGCGTGCTCGATGTTGGCCGCGCTCTGGCCTACCTTCTCCTTGTCTATCCCGGAAAGCTCCACCATGTCGGCGTTTATCTTCATCTGGACGCCGTCGAGTATCTCGGCCTCCCTGTCGGACCTGGAGCCTATGAAGTTCTTTATGACGAGCTTGTTGCCCTTGCTCTCGAGCTTTACCGGGAAGTGCGCGTACACGAGCTTGAGCCTGCACTCCCAGCCCTTGGTGACGCCCTCCATCATGTTCTTCATGTGGGCCCTCCACGTTCCCATGAGCGCCTTTATCTTCTTCCTGTCCTCATCGGAGCTCAGGTGGATCTTGCCGTCCTTCTTCTCGACCTTTATCTTCTTGTTGACGAATGCCCTGGACAGCTCGCCCTTCGGGCCTTTCACCTTCACGATTCCGCCCTCGATAGAAACGTCTACCCCGTCCTTCACCGCAATTTCGTATTCGAGCATGGCTACACCTGCAAAATTATTCTAAATACTTGTAAGAATACTTATAAATATATTGCATTTTTTAAATCCGCGGGCTTCTGTACTATTATGAGCGAGCTTTACGTCGAGGACCCTCTGGAGTTCTGGTGCAACAACTACGGCATGAGTTCTGCTGATGTCGTTTTCCTCGGTGTCCCCTTCGACGGCACGAGCACGGGACGCGTGGGAAGCAGGGAGGCGCCGAACAGGATACGCTCGATGACGTACATGCTTGAGACCTCTAGCAGCGAGTCCGGCGGAGACCTCTCGAAGCTGAAGATGCTCGACTACGGCAATCTCATAGTCTCCCCGGGGGACACCGACGAGACACTCAGGCGCCTGGAGGCCACGGTAAAGGAACTCAAGGGCAAGTTCCCGGTCGTAGTCGGGGGCGAGCACATAATAACGCTCGGGGTCGTCAAGGCGCTGCTTCGGGAGCATCCCAAGCTCACGGTCATCCAGTTCGACGCGCACATGGACCTCAAGGACGAGTGCATAGGAAACAAGCTCTCCCATGTGACCGTCATGAGGAGGGTATCCGAGATAATGAAGAACGGGGAGCTCATACAGGTCGGGACGCGCTCGTTCTCCTCCGAGGAGAAGGACTATGCCAGGAAGAACACCGTGATCAAGACCCCGGAGAACCTGCTTTCCTACAACATCAAGGGACCGGTCTATGTCAGCATAGACATGGACGTGTTCGACCCGTCGCACGCTCCAGGCGTCTCGACGCCTGCGCCCGGCGGCATGGACCCTCAGGAATTCTTCGAAATCATCAGGAAGCTTTCAGAGAAAGCGGACGTCGTGGGATTCGACGTCGTCGAGTGCTGCCCGCCGCACGACTCATCAGACGTGACATCGCTCCTTGCAGCGAAAGTGATAAAGGAAGCGCTCATCTCGTTCAGGAAACAGTAGACTGCGCCAGCTGAAAGCCGGGAGTCACTTCTTCTTCGCCTTCGCCGCGGGCTTCTTGGCCGCCGCTTTCTTTGCGGGCGCCTTGACAGCTTTCGCCGGCTTCGCCTTTGCGACGGCCTTCGGGACCTTCTTCTCCGCCGGAGCCTTCTTCTCGGGCTTTTCCTCTTTTTCGGCCTTCGTCTCCTTCTTCGCCGGCGCCTTCATGCTCCCGGGGATGCTTCCCACGAGGCTGTACGCCCCGGTCCCCGCGGGTATGACCTGGTTCATCATGATGTTCTCGACTATGCCCGTGAGGTTGTCGCTGTCGTTCTTTATGGCCGCGGATATGAGGTGCTTCTTGGTCTCCTCGAACGCTGCCCTGGCAAGCACCGAGACCTTCTGGCCCGCGATGCCGTACCTTCCGATGGCCTTTATCTCGCCGGTGAACGTCATTATGTCGGCAAGGAGCATGATGTATCTTATGTCCACGCCCAGTCCCTGCTCGTCCAGCGTGTACTTGGCCTGGTTTATTATCGAGTTCCTGGCGGCCTCTATGCCGAGCACCTCCATGACCTCGAATATGTTGTTGCA
>CAZTRL010000008.1:0-39293 GCA_964616715.1 uncultured archaeon
AGTCCCTGTGGCCCGGACAGTCGATTGCCGTGTAGTAGTACTTGTCCGTTATGATGGGCTTGTACATAAGGTCTATCGTGACGCCCCTCTCTCTTTCCTCCTTGAGTTTATCCATGACAAAAGCAAACTCGAACGTCTCCTTCTTCAGCTCCTTCGCAAGTTCCTTGAGCTTCCTCATCTCCTGCTCAGGAAGCGAACCGGAGTCGTATAGAAGCCTGCCTAACAATGTCGACTTACCGTGGTCTACGTGACCCTCGGTTATTATGTTCAGATGTGGCTTCTCTGCCATATTCAATACCTCCTATTTCGTCCGTTCATGCGCCACATATATGCTATGCGGCCATGCGAACCTTATATTATAAAACATTTATATATTTATATGTTTTCTGCCTTGCCGGGGCCTAAATGGGCATCGGTCGGCGCATATGCTCCCTGCGGGACCCGGCCGCCGCTGGACGGCGGCGCCGTGGAAACAAATAAAAAGCACGAAAGTATAAAAGGGCAAGAAAGTATTTATAAAAGTTAACTAATCTATATAATTCAAAAATTCCATTCAATATGGAAAGTGGCAAAATGAGAAGCGACATTGGAATCGGAGTGAAGGGACCGGAGCAGCAGTGCGAGGACTCCAACTGCCCGTGGCACGGGAATCTCCCGGTCAGGGGAAGGGTGTTCGACGGCACGGTGGTCTCCACCAAGTCGCACATGACCGTGGTCATAGAGAGGGGATATTCGCACTTCGTCCCTAAGTACCAGGGGTACGAGAGGAGGAAGTCCAGGATAGCCGCCCACAACCCTCCCTGCATATCCGCAAAGGATGGGGACAGGGTGGTGGTGGCCGAGTGCAGGCCGCTATCCAAGACGAAGATGTTCGTGGTCGTATCCAAAGAGACGGTGAAGAAGGAATGAAAGCGACGTCATCAAGCAAGGGAAAGGCCATACAGCCGGGGAGCGTTCTCAAGTGCGCCGACAACAGCGGTGCCAACCTCCTCGAGGTCATAGCCGTCATGGGCTACAAGGGCAAGAGAAGGGCAAAGCCCACCGGCGGGATAGCTGACCTCGTCGTCTGCAGGGTCAAGAGCGGAAACGAGAAGGTCCGGCATCAGGTCTTCAAGACTGTGATAGTCAGGCAGAGGAAGGAGTACAAGAGGCCGAGCGGCATGCGGGTGCAGTTCGAGGACAATGCTGGCGTACTGGTAAACGACAAGTATGATCCCACGGCGTCAATGATAAAAGGGCCGATAGCAAGGGAAGTAGTCGAGAGGTTCAAGACCGTGGGGAAGATCGCGAGCACGGTTGTATGATTCTGGTGATTTCATGAAAAGCGAATGGTCAAGCAAGTGGATATCGAGCGCAAAGCCAAGGAAGCAGAGGAAGTACAGGGAGAACGCCCCGCTCCACGTCAGGAGGAAGTTCCTCTCGGCAAACCTTTCGGAGGCTCTGAGGGAGAGGGCCGGCAGGAGGTCGGCCGTCGTCAGGAAGGGCGACGTGGTCATCGTAATGAGGGGAGACATCAGGGGCAAGAGCGGACCTGTCGAGAGGGTCAACCTGCGGCAGGGCAAGGTCTACGTGGAGGGCATAAAGAACAAGAAGGTGGACGGCTCCGAGGTGTCGAGGGCGCTTGAGCCATCGAACCTGATGATAACCAAGCTCGGTCTTGACGACAAGAGGAGGCAGGCGGCCCTCGAGAGGACAGGAAAGGCAGAGGAGAGGAAGCCCGCTGCGAAGAAGCCCTCCGAGGAGAAGCCCCAGGAGAGGAAGCCCGCTGCGAAGAAGCCCTCCGAGGCAAAGCCAGCGAAAAAGGAGAAAGGTGAATGACCATGCACATGAAGAGATATTCCATGCCCGCTTTCTGGCCGCTTGGCAGGAAACAGGAGAAGTTCGTGGTGAGCACCCATCCGGGGCCTCACGCAAAGAAGGGAAGCTTCGCGCTCAGGGTCCTAATAAGGGACGTGCTGGGCTACGCGGAGACAGCTGCGGAGGCATCCAAAGCTGTCAAGTCCGGCGAGGTGTCCGTGGACGGCAGGGTCGTCAGGGATGACAGGTACCCGGTAGGCCTGATGGACATAGTAGAGTTCCCGTCGGCAAAGAAGCGCTTCATCGTCCTTCCGTCAAGGAAGGGCCTTTCGGTAGCCGAGGTGAGCGCGTCGCAGCCAGCGAAGAAGCTGTGCTCCATAAAGGGCAAGAAGCTCGTCAAGGGCGGAAGCTATCAGCTGAGCCTCCACGACGGCAGAAACATACTCGCAGGGAAGCAGTGCAAGTACAAGCCCGGGGACTCTCTCCTCATAGAACTCCCGGGGCAGAAGATAGCCGGCCACTTCCCTATGAAGGAAGGGGCAAACGCCACCGTCTTCGCGGGGAAGAACCCAGGCGTCTCCGGCAAGATAAAGGCCATCCACAGGGGCAAGACCATGACGGAGAAAAGCAGGATAGTCATAGACACGAAGGAAGGGGAGATAGAGACGCTCATGGACTACGTCATAGTCGGTGATTACAAATGAACGCGATGAGAGAGATAAGGATAGCGAAGGTCACCCTCAACATGAGCACCGGCGCGCCTGGCCCGGAGCTCGAGAAGGCGAAGAAGCTCCTCGAGACCATAAGCGGCGGCAACGTCGTGAAGACCAGGACGAGGAAGAGGAACACGTTCGGCGTGGCCAAGGGCAGGGAGATAGGCGTCATGACCACCCTCAGGGGGCCGGCCGCAAGGGAGCTGCTCTCAAGGCTGTTCAAGTCGCTTGAGAACAGGATAAAGCCCTCCCAGTTCGATTCCAGCGGCAACTTCTCCCTCGGGATAGAGGAGTACATAAACATACCCGGGGTGGGCTACGACCCCGACATCGGCATCATGGGATTCGACGTCGCCGTGAGCCTCGAGAGGCCCGGCTACAGGGTCGCCAAGAGGAGGAAGAACAAGGGCAGCGTCGGAAAAGGCCACAGGATAACCGCGCAGGAGGCCATGGACTGGGTGAAGAAGGAGTTCGGCGTGGAGGTCTCCCAGAATATTTAAATATGTCGGGTTAGTGATTACTATGAGTTTCAAAAACGCCAAGAAGCAGATAGAGAACAAGAAGGTGAAGCTTGACAGGTTCCTGAAGTTCTCAAAGCCCAAGGACAGGAAGACGGGCAGGAACGCGACCCCGTGCAGGAGATGCGGAAAGACCGAGGGCATCGTAAACAAGTACGGGCTCCAGTACTGCAGGCAGTGCTTCAGGGAAGAGGCGAAGAAGCTCGGTTTCAAGAAGTACGACTGATTGTTATGAGGCACGACATAATAGCGGACATGTTCTCGATTCTGAAGAACGCGGAGGCCATAGGCAAGGACAGCTGCACCACTCCGGCGTCCAACCTCATAAAGAACATACTCCTGATAATGCAGAAGGAAGGCTACATAGGCGAGTTCGAGCACGTTCCCGACGGCAAGGGCGGCACATTCAAGGTGAGCCTCGCGGGAAGGATAAACAACTGCGGCGCCATAAAGCCCAGGTTCTCCGTGCCCAAGACAGACTTCATCAAGTGGGAGAAGAGGTTCCTTCCGGCAGCGTCGCTCGGACTGCTGCTGGTCAGCACGTCGCAGGGCGTGGTGTCCCACAAGGAAGCCAAGGACAAGGGCATAGGCGGCAAGCTGCTCGGCTATGTATACTGAACGTGATTTTCATGAGTACGGAAAAGATGCTCAAGGATGCCGTGAAGGCAGGGAAGCTGGTGATAGGCGCGAAATCCGTTTCCAAGGCGATAAAGAACGACAGCGTCTCGGCTGTCTTCGTCTCCAGCAACTGCCCGGCCGACGTCAAGAAGGACGTCGCCTACTACGGCAGCGTCTCCAAGGCGGAAGTTGTCGACTTCAGCGGCAACGCGGCGCAGCTCGGCCAGTTCTGCGGCAAGCCTTTTAAAATCGCAATACTAGGAATAGAGAAGTAGTTGATATGACGATAAAGCTGGAGACGCAGAACATACGGGACATCGCGGTGTTCGAGCGGATGACGAAGGTCCATGTCAGGGACTGCATCCGGGACGAGAACTGCGTGTACTTCATGATAGAGAAGGGCAAGTCCGGGCTGGCGATAGGAAAGAACGGCTCGGTGATAAAGTCCGTGAGCAGGGTGCTCGGAAAGACCGTGAAGGTCTTCGAGTCGGCGGAGAACGCCGAAGGCATGGTGAAGAACATGATACCGAACGCAAAGGGCGTGGAAGTGATGAAGGACACGGTCACCGTGTCCATCCCAAACAGCGAGAGGTCGGTAGTCATAGGAAGGAGCGGCAGGAACATCAAGGTCATGAAGGAATTTTTAAACAGGCACTTCAAAATAAATTACCTGAGGCTGAAATAAGACGGGAATGATGATATGGGAGAATTCGCTGCAAGGAACCTGGTGAAGAAGAGGAAGACGGCCAAGTGGGCCTCCAAGGCTGGAAAGAAGAAGATGCTGAAGCTCTGGAAGAAGGACCCGCTCAAGGGCGCGCCGATAGGCAGGGGAATAGTCCTCAAGAAGAAGGGCGTCGAGCAGAAGCAGCCGCACTCGGGCATCATAAAGTGCGTCAGGGTCCAGCTCATAAAGAACGGAGTCCAGGTGACGGCATTCGTCCCGGGCACCAACTCGATAAAGTTCATAGACGAGCACGACGAGGTGACGATAGTGGGCGTCGGCGGCTCCCAGAAGTCCGCAGTCGGCTCGATGCACGGCATAAAGTACAAGGTCGTGGGGGTCAACGGCGCCTCCCTCAACGAGCTGCTCAAGGGCAAGAAGGAGAAGCCGAAGACGGCGTAGGGGTGATAATGATGATGCTTTTCGGAAAATGGGACATGGGCGCGGTCAGGGTCGACGACCCGGGCCTCGTCAAGTACATGAACCTCCGTCCCCTCGTGCTGCCCAGGACGTACGGCAGGAAGAGCGGCGACTTCCGGAAGAACGACATGAGCATAGTCGAGAGGTTCATGAACAAGCTCATGGTCACCGGCCACTCCAACAAGAGGCACAAGGTCTCGTCCGGGAACTTCTGCGGGAACTACCAGACGATAATGCAGGAGACCATCAAGGCCTTCGACATAATCGAGGAGAGGAAGAAGGCCAACCCCGTCCAGGTGCTCATCACGGCTATTGAGAACTCCGCTCTCTACGAAGAGATAGCGGCCTACCAGCTCGGCGGCATAATAGCCAGGAAGGCGGTCATAACGTCGCCCCAGAGGAGGGTGGACCTGGCCCTAAGGCTCATAACCCAGGGAATATACAGGGCATCCTTCAAGAACAAGAGGGACCTCTCCGAGGTCATCGCAAGCGAGCTCATCGCGATATCCGACAACGACCCCAAGACGCTCCCGATAAGGGAGAGGAACAGGATAGAGAAGGAAGCCGAGGGCGCCAGGTAGAAGACTCAAGCTCTTTCCTCACCAGCCAGATTTGTATTCCGGAAGCAGCTTTTCGACGTTGGGCTTGAACTTCTCCCTTGAGAGCTTCGAGATGCTGAACCCATCGGGCCTCAGCATCTCAGTCCTGTTGGGGCCGTCGATGTCCGCGTATTCGCCGATGTAGTCCATGAGAAGCTCACGGTCCACTGTCATGCCGTCGGTACCCATTATCGGCCTTCCTGGAAGGCTGAGGACACCCATCGGCTTTACCATGTTCTTGCTTCCTATTTCGGGGTTCGCGACATTGAGGAGCTTTGTATAGCCGGTCTTTCCTATGCCGTCTTCAAGGGTTATCATCTGGCCGGTGTCGTGGTCGCTCCCGCCGAGCACCATGTCCACGCCAGCCCTTCCGACGGCTATCGCGTCCATGAAGTCAGGCTCAGACAGTATTACAAGGTCGTTCCTGTCCCTGTAGCCCGGACCCTCTTCTCGCAGCTTGAAACCGCTGTATGTCTTCGTGTTTATCCTGAGTTCGTTCTCGAGCAGCAGCTTGTAGAAGAGCGCTATCCTGCTGTCCGACACGCTCGTGTTCTTGTGGGGGTCCTGGTGTGTCTTGAACCCTGCGCTCATGCCGTTCATGGATAGGTAGACGTCTATGTAGTTTCCGAGGTACGTGTCCCCGTCGTGCGCCCCCTCCGATGTCACAACCATGAGCCTTCCGTACCTGTCCCACATGTTCTGGCACTTGTCGAGGAACCTCTGAATCTCGAAGCCTCCTTCCTTTGTCACCACCACGTGAGGTCCGCTCTCTTCACTGTATTTGCCAAGGACGCTTGCCCCCGCCCCGAATCCCTGGTCCCTTCCCATCGTGGCCAGGACCTGCCCGACCGCGCCTTCCTTGATTTTGCCGTTGCTGCAGCCAGCAACCGAGAATGATGTCATGTCGCCGTCGAGTCCCATCGTGTTTATCGCCACCTGCTTTGCGAATGTTGCATAGCCGGGGCATCTGTGGGTCACAAGAAGGTCGTTGTCTACGGTCTTTGGTATGCCTATCACTTTTATCTCGTAGCCCATCCTCTTCGCATATTCGGAGAGTATGACAGCCTTCTCCATCGAGTCGTTCCCGCCGTTTGGGAGGATGTACCTTACGTTATGCGCCCTGCAGACCTCGACAGTCCTCCTGTTGTCCTCTTCTATCGCCTCCGACGTCTTTGGCTTGTACCTCGACGTCCCGAAGACCGGCCAGGAGGGGAACTTGATGCTGTTCATCCTGTACTCTGCGTCAGCTCCTCCATCGTCCGTCCACTTGAAGACGTCGACAAGCTCCTCGTTGAGAACCCCTCTCATTCCGTCAACGGCCGCATAGACGGTCCCTATCTCCTTTCCCCGGTACTGCATGGCCTGGTCAGCCACGCCGTATGCCGTGGCGCTTATGACGGGCGTTCCCCCGCCGCTCATGAAGTAAAGTATGTTTGGTTTCTGGGACACAGGACCACCGGTACTGAATTAATAGATTTGCCGCTAAATTTTTTAAACCTTGGCCTTGCGGGCCCGCGGGGCGGTAGGTTTATAAATACTCGCGCAAACTCTATGAGATAATCGCGGCCGCTGAGGCCGAAAACTTAAATATAAGGCAAGCATTAATCTATAAGATTAAAGGCAAAGTTGAGTGAAACTGATGGCAAAGGCCGACCTGACGACGGTGGTAAAGCAGCTCATGGTCAAACCTGAGCATATAAGGAACCTCGGCATAATAGCCCACATAGACCACGGAAAGACCACTCTCTCCGACAACCTTCTGGCAGGCGCCGGCATGATATCCGAGGACCTCGCCGGCAAGCAGCTCTTCATGGACACCGTGGACCAGGAGCAGGAGAGGGGCATAACGATATTCGCCGCCAACGTCTCGATGGTGCACCACGTGGGCGGCCAGGACTACCTGATAAACCTCATAGACACGCCAGGCCACGTTGACTTCGGAGGCGACGTCACGAGGGCCATGAGGGCCGTCGACGGCGCCGTCGTGGTCGCCGACGCTGTCGAGGGATGCATGCCCCAGACAGAGACAGTCCTCCGCCAGGCGCTCAAGGAGAGGGTCAGGCCGGTCCTGTTCATCAACAAGGTCGACAGGATGATAAAGGAGCTCAAGCTCACCCCGCAGCAGATGGAGGAGAGGTTCAAGAAGATAATAACCGATGTCAACATGCTAATACAGAAGTACGGCGAGAAGAGCTACGCCGACAAGTTCTCGGTCAACGTGCTCGACGGGAGCGTGGCCTTCGGCTCGGCGCTTCGGAACTGGGCGATATCCGTCCCCAAGATGAAGGAGACGGGAATATCGTTCAAGGACATAATAGACATGACCAACAACGAGCAGGAGAAGGAGCTCGCCAAGAGGGCGCCGCTGCACGCGGTGGTGCTCGAGATGGCGATAAAGCACCTGCCTGACCCGTTGCAGGCGCAGAAGTACAGGGTGGAGAAGATATGGCCCGGAGACGAGAATTCCGGCCAGATAGCAAAGAGCATGGAGCTCTGCGACCCGAAGGGCCACCTCGCGGCTGTCGTCACCAAGATATACCCGGACCCGCACGCGGGATACGTGGCCACGGTCAGGATATTCTCAGGGACCATAAGGAGCGGGCAGGAGCTCTTCCTGGTCGGCTCCCAGAAGAAGGAGAAGATACAGCAGGTCTCCATATACAAGGGAGCGCAGAGGGTCACGATGGAGGAGGTCGTCGCGGGGAACATCGTCGGCATAGTCGGCCTCAAGAGCGCATACTCGGGTGAGACGCTCTCCGAGCCGGACTACCAGATACCCGCGTTCGAGAGCATAAAGCACATATTCGAGCCGGTCGTCACCAAGGCCATAGAGCCCAAGCAGCCCAAGCAGCTCGCAAAGCTCATAGAGTTCCTCAGGAAGACCAGCAGGGAGGATCCCACGCTCAACGTCCAGATAAACGAGGACACTGGCGAGTACCTGGTTTCCGGACTCGGCGAGCTGCACATAGACGCCAAGATAGAGAGGCCACTGAAGGATGCCGACATAGAGGTGTCGGTCTCGCCGCCCATAGTCATATACAAGGAGTCCATAAAGCAGAGGACCCCGGAGCCGGTCGAGGGCAAGTCGCCGAACAGGCACAACAGGTTCTACATAATCGCAGAGCCCGTGGAGGAGAAGGTCTACGCCGCCATGGCCGCGGGCGAGATAGACGACCAGGAGATGAAGAAGAAGGACCTGGAGCTCATAGACAAGCTCGTCTCCCTCGGGATGGACAGGGAAGAGATAAAGAAGCTCAAGCTCATCCACAACAGGAACATGTTCATAGACGCGACGCACGGGGTCGGCGCGATACTGGAGGTCATGGAGATGCTCAAGCAGTCGTTCGTCGAGGCCATAGACTCCGGCCCGCTCGCAAGGGAGCCATGCTCCGGCGTCAAGGTCATGCTCGTCGATGCGAAGCTGCACGAGGACGCTATACACAGGGGCCCCGCGCAGGTCATACCCGCCGTCAGGGCGGCCGTCAGGGCGGCAATGATAGGCGGCAAGGCGTTCATACTCGAGCCCAAGCAGGTCATAAGGATAGACGTCCCGAGCGACCAGCTCTCGGGCGCCATGAAGGAGGTCCAGAACAGGAGGGGCCAGATAATCGAGATGAACGACGAGAGGGGCGCCACGGTCATAAAGGCCAAGCTTCCCGTGGCCGAGATGTTCGGCTTCAACTCATCGCTCAAGTCCGGCACCGGCGGGCAGGGATTCTTCTGGCTGATAGACGTCGTGTACGAGCCGCTTCCAAAGGAGCTCGAGCAGGGCGTCGTCGCCAAGATAAAGCAGAGGAAGGGGATAACCGGCGAGGAAGAGGACCAGGAGTCCTCCGAATAGCCAGCTTCCCCTCCTTGCACTTATTTTAATCCTCGCGGCCCAATTTCAACTGCATGCCGCGTCAAGGTGCATGGTGCGTGATTTCACATGGCGAAGGAGACGCTAGCCCAGAAGAGGCTTTCAGGGCTCATAAAGGGCCTTTCCGAGGTGAGGGGGAGGCACACCGAGCTCATAACTATATACGTACCAGCGGGCCTCAGCCTCAGCATAATATCCAACCAGGTGACTCAGGAGCAGGGGACCGCCGCGAACATCAAGTCCAAGGCCGTCAGGAAGAACGTCCTCGGCGCCCTCGAGAAGGTGAACCAGCACCTCAAGCTCTACAAGGCAACGCCGGAGAACGGCCTCGCCATATTCTGCGGAAACGTCTCCGAGAAGGAGGGAGAAAGCGACATAGAGCTGTGGGCGATAGAGCCGCCGGAGAAGCTGAACCAGAGGCTCTACCGCTGTGACCAGGAGTTCGTCCTCGACCCCCTGAAGCATATGGTCAGGGAGAAGGAGATATACGGCCTAATAGTCCTCGACAAGTCTGAAGCCGACATAGGCACGCTCACAGGGAAGAGGATAGATTCGCTCAAGCACATAGAGTCGCTGGTCCCGGGCAAGACCAAGAAGGGAGGATGGTCGCAGGCCCGTTACGCGAGGGTCAGGGAGGGTCTCTTAAACGACCACCTGAAGAAGGCAGGGGAGATAGCGACGTCCTACTTCCGGGAGATGCCCGACCTGCGCGGCATAATCGTCGGCGGGCCCGGACCGATAAAGGACATGTTCTACAACGGCGACTTCCTGCCGACCGACGTCAAGTCCAAGGTCCTCGGCGTGGTCGACACGTCATACACGGGAGAGTACGGCCTCAGGGAGATAATAACGAGGGGGGAGGACCTCCTGGCAGAGGCGTCCGTGACGCGCGAGAGGAAGCTCATGGAGAAGTTCTTCACCGAGCTCTCAAAGGAGAACGGCCTCGCGGTCTACGGCATAAAGGAGACCGTGAAGGCGCTCGAGCAGGGCGCGGTCGAGATCCTCCTCATATCGGACAGCTTCAACTGGATACATGCGGAACTGTCGTGCCCCTCATGCGGGAAGACGGCCGCGAAGATGCTGAAGCGGGACGGCGGCAAGAAGGTCCAGTGCCCGTCCTGCGGCACGGCTATGGAAATCCTGAAGGAGACCGACGGCAGCGAGAAGCTCGACGACCTGGCCGAGCAGGTGGGGACCACCGTGGAGATAATATCCACCGACAGCCGGGAAGGGGAGCAGCTGCACGAGATGGGCGGCATAGCGGGCATTCTCAGGTACAACGTCTGATTCCGACGTAGCGGGCGCGGAAACCTTTAAAAAGCTTTCTTTCAAGCAATCTTTAACCTCGGTGGTTGTCTCATGAACAATGGATACGATTCCTGGAAGGCGGGCATAAAGGAGACATTGTCATACGTCTACCGCGAGCTTGCCGGACTGGGCGACCCTGACGCCTACAGGATAGCAAGCGATGCCATGAAGGTGTGGTCCGCCGGCCATCTCGAGATGGGATCTCAAGGCGCTGCCAAGTACGGCTCCGGCGGCTGCGAGTTCAGGAGCGGTGACTCCGAGATTGACGGCATCCTCAACAAGAAGATAAGCGGCATGATTCCGGCTTTCCTTGACGCATTCTACGACTTGGGGCACGAAGCAAGGGCCAACAGCTACAAGGTCATAGGAAGCGCCCTCGACAAGCTCATCCTCATCTCCCAGACAATGAAGGAGTCCGGAATCAGCCCAGACGCCGCGGAGGATTTCCTCCGTAACTACCGCGATCCCATAGGGAATCCGACGTTCTCGGCAATGCTTGACGAGGACCAGTCAAACCTGTCAGTATTGAACTAACTGCTCCTCAGAGTATCTCGTCTTCCCAGCGGTATATCCTCTTCCTGTACTTCCAGACGAGCACCGTGAGGACGATGCCCACCACGAAGCCCCCCACGACGTCAGTCATGGTGTGCACGTCAAGGGCCACCCTGGAGGCCCCGACCAGGACAGGCGCCGCGTAGACCAGCAGGTATCTCCTCTTCCTCCCGAGGAGGGCTACCGCCGTCGCTATCCCGGCCATAGTGGCCGTGTGCCCCGACGGGAAGGAGAACGAATTCAGGCAGTATGGGTTGCATCCCGGGGCCGGGCAGGGAATGCACGGCCTCGGCACCTGGAAGATGAGCTTGAGCACCTCCGAGCCGAGGAGCGACAGTGCAAGCGCCGGTATTATGAGCAGGAGGAACTTCTTGAGCCTCCTCGAGTGCTTCTTCGAGTTCCTGTACCTTATGAGCCCCCTCTCCATCGCTATGCACAACGCGGTGAGGGATAGCACTATCCCGGCCCAGAGGACGGGGCCGCCCAGCGTGGTCACCGCGCCCCAGAAATCCAAGTACATTCAAAACACCTGATTTAAATTCTTGACCGGGCGCCTTTTATCCTTTCACGGGGTCCCTGCGCCCGCTGCCGTCATATGTCCGGGGCGGGCTTGACCTTGACGCCTATCTTCCCCAGATTCTCGACGAGCTTGTGGAGTGCCCTGTGTATGGACTCCTCGTTCTGCGCGCCCGCGACTATGACCCTTCCCGACCTGAAGAGGAGGAACGCGACCCTCGGCTCGCTTATCCTGTACACCAGCCCCGGGAACTGCTCCGGCTCGTACTCGCTGTTCTCAAGAGTCGTCGCTATCTCCTCGAGGCTTATCTCCCCTATGACCTTGGTCGACGCCACTATGTTCTCCACCTTGGTGTCGTACCTGGTGGGCATCTCTATTCCGGCTTTCTGGATCCTCGCCACGATCTTCTTCATGGCCTTCCTTAGGTCCTCTAGCGTCTTCGTCCCGGTGCACACTATCTTGCCCTGCGAGAATATCAGAGCGGATGCCCTCGGGTCCTTTATCTTGTACACCAGTCCCGGGAACTGCTCCGGCTGCCATTCCGTGTCCTCGACCTTCTGCAGCATCTCGTCGAGGGATATGGGCTTTCCAAGAACGGTGTAGGCCACGATGTTCTGGACCTTTATCTTGAACTCGCCCTTGCTTTTTGCCGCCATTGTTATACTTATCCCGGAGATTCCTTAAATGTTTGGTTAGTTCCCTACTTTCAGTATATCGCTTTTGACGGTTTCGAGCCCTTCCGGAAGGCTTTCTGCCATCATGGTCTTAATGTCGCCTTTCTCGTACGTTCTCGTGACTTTCTTGTTTGCTATGTACAGCATCACAAGGCTCAGCATCCTTTCCATCTCATTCTTCTCCTCATCATCGGCAACAGTCTTTCTAAGACGTTCCAGCGTGACAGCCATCCTTTTGCATACGCTCCCTGTGTCCATTCCGTTATCATCCATGACCCAGTTATACATCAGGACGTCCTTTGCTGTCGGTGTGCCCATCACGTTGGCTGCACAAGCCGCTTCCCATCCAGACCCGAAATCCGTTTCCTCCTCAAGCGGTGAAGACATGCCATATAGCGTGTCAAGCGCCGAATCAACGCATTCTGATACGTTGTTCTCTCCCGCCATACCGCTTTCGCACGAGTCCATAAAGTCCCATGTCTCTTGGGATGCCTCCGCGAATCCTTGCACAACGAACATCATCGACATTGTATCTGCCAGATATAGATTCCCGTCAGGGAACCCAAGTTCGTCATACTCTCCCATTGCGAAGTCATGGGTCTTGGTCATCATGTCGCCCATGGCATAGTCTAACAGCAGCATCACGTAAGTCCGCTGGTACTCTATGCCATACTCTCCTAATCCCTCGAATGCCTTGTACAGAGCTCTCTTGTCACAGTTTTTCAGGTCTATGATGCCTGTTAGTCTCTGACTTACCGGCACCACGCTACCACATTCCAGCTGGCTTCCATTGGATATGTACGAGCAATGGAGCCCAGTGCTTCTACTCATGTCGCACACAGAACTTATGGGGCCGCTGCCCAGACTCATGAATCTCGCCTTGTCCTTGAAGAATTCGATGCCATCATTCATGTATTCGAGAGTCTCCTGCGCGTATATCTGGTTGAGCCGAAGCGAATAAACAACGATGCCTGAGAAGATGCACGCTATGAGCGCCACGACCAAGATAGTCTTGGTTCCCATAAGAATTCTTTACGGCGTTCTCTTAAATGTTTGGATAGAAATGTCTCTGCATATGCGGTATTATACTGGCACTATTTTCTATTTTGCTTCTTAGAATTCACTGCCGAGGTTCTTGAAAACCCTCCCGGATATATCATTTGGTTTGTATGTTCCCGTTATGATTTTGTTTGCAGTGTATATGATGCACGTTTTGTAGAAATTCTCCATGGTGTTCCCGCCGTCTCCGAGTCCCATTTCGACATCCGTCAGCATCACTCTGGTCCTTTTGCATAAAGCTTCTGGATCTATGCCAACTTCCGAATCCGCTTCATAAGCCGCCAATGAGGATATTTCCTCTATTTTGGATTCGCACATGTCGTTCCAATCGTTGTCGAATCTGGTTTCAGTGCTAAGGTCTGCCGAGACATTCCTAAATTCGCCCAATAATGCGCTCATGCATGCCCCTGACGCGTTTTCATCATACTCGTTACATGCCCCAATCATTTCTGATACTTCTGACCATACGGAGCCAGACGCCTGTATTAGTATCAATGCGTCCAGTCTGTCCCAGTGGTTGTTCAGGGTAGCCTTACCTTTTGCGTAGTCTTTTTCAATGAAATTCAGAAAGGCTTTCATGATATCTCTATTGGCATATCTAAACGCCAAAGATGCATAGAAGTTTCTTTTATTCTCATCATAATTTTCGATGTTTAGTATAGCTGAATCAAGCTTATTCTCATCACATTCGTCCAGAGTGATTCCCTGTAATCTGGTATCTGAATCAAGATTGCTACAATCGATAATATTTCCGTCATTCGCATTCATGCATGTGTATTTCTCATCGTTCAGGTTCACGTTGCAGACGCCCTCGAATCCGTAACCTGTGGACACAGCCCACGATCCGGATTCCAGTGCATTTACATAATTTTGAAAATACACTACGTTCTCTTTTTCCAGATTAAGATTTTCTTGGGCTTTCAATGCATTATAGCCAAAATAAGCAGCAACGGCGAGAATCAATGCGATTATGATTATAGCCACCAACCGGCTTGCCATTTTAATATATGGCTTACGATGCTATAAAAATAAACTAGCGCGACCCGTTCATCTCGTCGAGAAGCTCCAGTTCGTCTCCCCTGAGCCTGTGCCTGAGCTTCCCCAGCTTCTCTATCTCGGACCTCATTAGCCTGACATCCAGCTCGTCGCCTTCCTGTATGTTCTTGCCCACGACCGCGCCGTCTATGGAGAGGGCTACCTTGTCCCCCGCCTTGGCCTCTGAGACGTTCTCTCCCTGTGACTGTATCTCCTTTACGTCGCCCACGGCCTTGCCGTCCTTTCCGAGCCTGCTGTTTGACTTTATGATACCCTTCATGACCTCGACGCCCACTATCGCGGGCTTGGACTGCCTGAAGACGTAGCCGGGCATTATGCGCACCCTCCCCGGCCTGCTGAGCCCGGAGAGCATGTCGTCCTCCTTCCTCTTCTTCGAGTCCTTCTCCCACTTCTCGTAGTCCTCTATCAGCCTGTATATGATGTCGGAGCTGAACACCTTCACCCTGTTGTCGGAGGCTATCTCTCCCACGTCCTGGGGGACCTTGACGTTGAACGCGAATATCACTGGCTTCGGGATGCTCTTCATCTCCATGACGTCCTGCTTGGTCACCTCGCCTATCTCGGCCTTCCTTATGGGCACCTCTATGCCTCCGAGGGTCTTGACAAGGGCCTCCAGGGAGCCGAGAGTGTCGGCCTTGAGCATGACGCCGCTTCCGTCGGTGGCTATCTCGACCTCGGAGACCTCCTCCTCTATCTCCCTCTTGACGGACCCGACTCCCGAGTCATCCGGCACCGCCCGCAGCGGGGAGCCCGCTATCACCTTCTCAAGGTCAGGTGCAGCTATCTTGACACCGGAGGCCGCCGTCACCTTCTTCACCGGCAGGAACGCCTTCTCCACCCTTATCTCCTTCATGGGATTGGGCTTGAGGAGCGCCCTCACCTTCGTCACTACCATCTCCCCGGAGCCTATCACTATGATGTCGCCGGCGTTTATCTCGCCGTCGTAGAGTATGACGTCTATCGTGGTCCCGAGGCCCTTGAAGTCCTTGACCTCGAGGACCGTGCCCTTCCCCTTTCCGGGCGTGACGTTGAGCCTGTCCTTGAGAAACCTCTGCGACAGGCCGGTGAGCATCATCAGCAGGTCCGGCATGCCCTCGCCCGTGATGCCGCTTACCGGTATTATGGCCAGCCTCTTCGTGAAGTCCTCGACCCTGTCGTACCTGTCGGCGTCGAAGCCGTGCTGGGCCAGCTGCCCCACGACCCTGTAGAACTTCTTCTCGAACTCGTCCCTGACCCTCTGCGGCTGCCTTCCCCACGTGGAGAGGAAGCTCTCCCCCCTGCCGGGGTTCCAGCCCATCATCCTGTCAATCTTCGTGAGGGCGACGACGAACGGCGTCCTGAACTCCTTTAGGAACCTCAGGGATTCCTCTGTCTGGGGCTGCATGCCCTCGTTTATGTCTATTATGAGGACTCCCAGGTCGGCCACTGCGCCTCCCCTCTTCCTGAGGGTCGTGAACGCCTCGTGCCCCGGCGTGTCTATGAAGAGGAGCCCCGGTATCCGGACATCCACCTTCATCTTCTGAAGGAGGCTTCCGCATATCCGTTTTATGTACTCTATGGGCACCTCGCTTGCGCCTATGTGCTGGGTTATGAGCCCTGCTTCGCCTTTTGCCACCACGCTGCCCCTGATGTAGTCGAGGAGGGTGGTCTTCCCGTGGTCCACGTGACCCAGTATCGATACTATGGGCTGCCTCAGCACCATCCTAATCACCTTCTTTATTTTACGGTGTGCTTACAATAAAAATAGAAAAAGCCGCAAAGGGATAAAAATAAAAGGGCCACTTGGCCCGTTTATGCGATTAACCGCCTATCCTAAAGACCTTGGTCCCGCACTTGGGACAAGAGCCCTTGGTCGCAGGCTTGCCGTTCTTCAGGGTGACCTTCTCTGGGTTCGCAATCTGGACCTTCGCCTTGCACTTCACACAATAAGCCTCTGCCATCTTAAAACCTCCGTTGTTTTGTTTATACTTAGGTATTCGTCTCGTGCTATATAAATAAAACCCGGTTGCGGTGGCTTCATTTATAAAGGACGCCTACCACATGCCCTCTTTTGAGGCGGGCTTTATCCTGTAGAGGGTCTTGCCGCACTCGGAGCAGACGCCCTTCAGCGCCAGCTTGCCGTTGTTCATGGTGACGTCCTCGGTCTTCTGCATGTCCACCATCTGGCGGCATTTGACACAGTATCCTTTTGTCACCGGCTCACCTTATCTCTATGACCTTGAGGCCATCCTTCGTGATGTCTATTGGGTGGATGAGCGTGGAGTGGTTGGTCCTCCTCATCTTCCTTATGGTGAGCGTCCTCTTGAACTCCTCTGCCACCGGCACGAACTCCATCTTTATGACCGTGTCGACTATGTACTCGATTATGCCGCCGCCTGAGAGCGCCTGGCTGTCCTCCGGAAGGGTCCCGGTGAGAAGCGAGGTGACGCCGGCCTCCTTCAGGGTCTCGACCATCTGCGTCAAGGCCGCCCTCACGAGGTACTCGTCCTTGACGAACATCTCTATGAAGGAGACGGAGTCTATGACGACCCTCCTCGCTCCCACCTCGTTGACGGCCGTCACTATGCTGTCGGAGATGCCGAAGACGTAGGACTTGACAAGCCTGGCCATCTCCTCCTGGGCTATGCCCCGGGTCGGAAGCGCGGGCTTTATGGACACGAACTTGATAAGCCTCTTCTGCTCTAGCGAGCCAAGGTCCCAGCCGAACATCGCTATTATGTCGTTCTTCACGTCCTCCTCCCTCTGCTCCGTGGTCACGTAGACGCCGGGCTCTCCAAGGAGCGCTCCCTTGTATAGGAACGACGATGCGAAGATTGTCTTTCCCGTGCCGGTCTTTCCCGTCAGCAGATTGCTGCTTCCAGTGAAGAAACCGCCTTCCATCTTTTCGTCGAGACCGTCGACACCGGTGCTGATTCGGTCCATATTTATTCATGAAGCCAGATGCTTATTAACGTGACGGTGACCAAGAATATCTAATGAAAATAAGCGCTCTCGAGCTGCGCAGGAACCTGTTCCACGCGACCGTGGGCATGGCGTTCGCCGTCCTCGTCTACCTAGGCATAGCCAATGTCTGGGCGCTTGCGGCGCTGACCCTCCTCGGCTTCGCCGCGTCCCTTGCGAGGAGGCGAAGGAGGCTCCCCGTCATAGAGTGGTTCCTATCGCGCTTCGAGCGGGAGAGCGCCATGAGAGAGTTCCCGGGAAGAGGCGCATTCTACCTCTTCGTCGGGATGCTGATTTCGACCGCGCTCTTCTCCCGGGATGTCGCAGCAGCGTCGATAGCGATACTTGCGATAGGCGACAGCGTCTCTCCCATAGTCGGGCTGTCCGGCGGCAGGTTGAGGCACCCGGTAAACAAAGGGAGGTTCTTCGAGGGGACCGCTGCGGGCTTCATAAGCGCTTCCCTTGCGGCGATGCTCTTCGTCCCGCCATCCCAGGCCATCATCGCTTCATTCTTTGCCATGATGGCCGAGTCGCTGGACTCGGTCAGGGGCTTCAAGGTCGAGGACAACATAACGATGCCGCTTGTCGCCGGGCTCTCCATGGTCGCGGCAAGGCTGCTTCTCTGACTCAGACAACGAAGACCGCCAGCATGCTGAGTATGCCAAGGAAGATGCAGAAATAGCCGAAATTGACCTTCTGGGCTATCCGCAGCAGGGTGCCTAGCGTGAGCAGCCCGACGACGAACGACACCCCTATCGCGACCAGCGAGAACACGTCTATCGTCACCTTCTGGAGGGCTATTATGCCTATCTCCGCCGCGAAGACGGCCGGGATGCTCATGAGAAAGCTCAGCTTGAGCGCGTATTCCGGGTCGTGCTTCCTCAGCAGGAGCGCGGACATCGTCAGGCCCGACCTGCTGAGTCCCGGGAGGACCGAGAACGCCTGCGCCGCTCCAACCAGGACCGCGTCCTTGAGCTTGGTCCCGTGGGTTATGACGTCGGAGTTCCTGACGAACTTCTGCAGGAGCCCGGTCACTATCAGAAGAGCGCCTATGAGGGCCATCGCGGGCGCCCCGGAGAAGCTTACAGTGTCCAGGAAGAACAGTATCAGCGGGGCTCCTATCACGGCCGTCACGAGCGTGGATATTATGAGGAAGCCCGTCAGCCCCGAGTAGCCCTCCCGCTCGCCTGGGTTCCTGACGAACGCGGGAAGGTTCCTCAGCATGGCCAGTATGTCCTTCCTGAAGTAGACGGCGGCCGCAAGCAGCGTCCCCGTGTGCAGCCACGCCGACAGGAAGACCGCTTCCGTCAGGCTCTTTCCGAAGAAGTTTATCATGACGAGTGACGACATCCCCTCGCTGCTCACCGGCAGCCACTCCGTGAGGCCCTGTATCACCGCAAGGACCACTGCCTGAACCAAGTCCATAGAGATAAATAGCGCACGGCTCCTTTAAAAGCTGCCGCCGCGGGGGCCGAATTCCATGGCCGCCCTCTCGTCCCAGCACTTGTTCCCGGGTATCCTCTGCCTGAGGTCGTCGGGGAAATCCCAGTACTCCCTGAGCGTCACCTCGTATCCGGAGCCATTCCCGAAGAAGTCATCCATGCTGAAGGAGAACGAGCCTATCACGGGGTTCTCGCTCCTGTCGCACGGGCCCAGCGGCCTCGGGTGGTAGTACATGCTGTAGTATCCCGGGAACACCGGCTTGAACAGCGTGTCAGGGGGGTCCGGCTCCGCGGGCTCCCCGAAGACGGGCACGTACCACCTGTAGGGCGAGCCCGTGGCCTGCTCCCCCATGAAGACGAGCGCCTTTGGCGTCACGCCGTAGAACTCCTCCAGCTCGACGAAGGCCTCCTTTATGCTCCTGTCCAGCGCATCCGCCCGGGGGTCCCTCCGGACCCTCCTTCCCGCCGCGTCGGTGAGCACTATGCCGCGGCCGCTCCCTGGAGCCTCCAGCGTGTCCATCCCCTCGCCGAGCCCGTAGTCCCCGAAGTCGAAGCCCACGCTGCCGAGGCCGCTGCCCGCGTACCTCCTCAGCGGCTTGGGCCTGCCCTTCTGCGGCGCCCCGGGATACGCGACCCCGTCAGACACCCTCGCCTGCTTTGCCACGGCCCTGTCGTACGCGGCCTTTTCCTCCACGTAGGACGCACATCCGGACACCAGACCGTCCCTTGCCTTCTCGTATGAGAAGAGCAGCCTGTCGTAGCCGTCCTTGTCCTGGCAGTACCTCTCGACCACCCTGATGGTGTCGCCGCACGGCGTGTATATCGTCTCCTGGGCATCCGAGCGCCTCAGCGCCGCAAGCGACAGCACCAGGGCCATGACCAGGGACGCCGCTGGGTATCTCATGCTTTAAGATTCTCAGAAAATTTTTTAAGCGGCAGCGCTACCTGAACATGCCGCCTTCCTCCGGCAGGCCGTCCGTCAGCGTTATCTCGAGCGCGCTGTTGGCCACCTTGAGGAGGACGCCGTCCGGCGTGACGTAGTACGTGTTGCCCTCGCTTCCCCTGAAGACGTAAACCCCGTAGTCGCGGCCCTTCACCCTTATGTTCTCGGTTCCCGCAACCTCCAGCGACCTGGTGAACTCGGACTCGGTGTTCGGGCTGTATATGCGGGCCACGTACGCATTGCTCGTCCCTAGCCTCGCTGCCCTGAAAAGAAGAGCCCAGTCCGCGACCATGTTGTTTGCGATTACGAACGCATCGCCATCCACGGGGAGCGTGAACTCCCTTGTCGAGTTCCCTTCGGCTACCCACTGCCTCACTTGCCCCCCGCTGAATACGCACATCACACTCTTCGAGTACCCGCCCATGGCTATCGTGAAGTTGTAGAACAGCGGCCTTGCGTCCACCGTCGTGTCCACCTCGCCCCGGACCACCGTGTCGTAGGCTGCCCCGCTGAGGTTTGTGAGCTCCCTCACCATGAAGGCGTTCTCGCCTCCGTATGATGTCCCTCCGGTGAACTCGAAATCAGAGTACCCTATGACGCTGCCGTTCATCGAGAACTCGTACCTTCCATGGAAGCCGTCGAAATCGACGGTCCTCCTCTGGAGCCCCTCCGCGGCCGACGGCTGCGCCGCCGCAAGAGCCGCCGCGGACACGATTATCACCGAGAGCGCGACCATGATGGCGAGCCTCACCCTCTGGTCCGTCCTCTTCCTGGTCCTTGCGAATGTGCCCTTCATCCAGAGGATGCCGGCGAGGCTGAGCGCGCCAAGCGACACGATGAACGCCTCTATCGAGTACATGCCGTGGACGGTGGACGCGTCGAATGCCATCGTGAGGAGCGGAAGGGCGCCGTCAAGCCCGGTCTTGAGGGCGAATGACGCCATGAAGTACTTCGCCTTCCCGCTCTTCAGCGCGTAGACGACCAGGATGGCGCAGAACGCGTGCACAGCCAATGTCGCGGCCCTCTCTATCACGGGCGCGGCGACCGCCACAAGCGGCAGGCTCAGCTGCTGCAGCAGCGACGCCCTCTGGGCCGCCGACAGCAGGTCCACTATCTGCGGGAAGGCGAGCAGCACGGCCACGTTTATGAATGATGACAGCCCTATGAAGAACGCTTCCGCGCCCCCGAACGCCAGCCCAAGGGCCACTGCCTGCTCGTAGTCGAACTTCCTCATCCTCGTCCTCAGGCCGGCCACGTAGGTCAGCCCGGATTCCAGGAGCCCCGTCCTCAGGCCCACGTACGCGCCAGAGACGATCGCTATGCCTGCGGCCGTGTAGGCCCCGGAGAGCCAGCCGACTAACTGGGTGGTCACCGTGACGTCCATGGCTATCTTGATGCCTATCGCGAATGCCCACAGCGCCCCGCCGAAGACGAAGTCCCTCCAGGGGACGAGCGTCCTGTACCTCCACCACAGGACTGGGACAACCCCGACGAGCATCATGCCAATGCCGCTCAGAAGGAACGCGGGATTTATCATATAAGAAAAGACTGGGACCGGGGTTTTTTATTTGGCTCCACAGGACTTCAGAGAAGGTGCCTTGCGAGCTTTATGAGCCTCGGGTTCTTCATGAGTATCTTCGCGAGCGAGAGCATCTTTCCGCCCCTCGTGACCCCGACGGCCACGTCGCTTGTCAGTGACTCGGATATCATGTTGAAGTCGCCGTCGGTCAGCTTCTCCATCACCTGCCTGAGCTTCTCCACCTTCTTGAGGCTGTTGCCCCTCTCCTTCCACCATATCCTGTTGTACTCGGAGAGCGCCTTGGCGCTCAGGTCGTTCCTCTCTATGGCCTTTTCTATGACCCTCGCCGCCATCTCCCCGGCCATCGTGGCCTCCTTCATGCCGCCGCCGTGTATGGGATTGACCTGGTGGGCTGCGTCACCCACGACCAGGAAGCCGTCAAGGACCATGTTCTCAAGAAAGCCGCCGACCGGTATGGCCCCGCCGTTGGCCTCTATGATGCTCGCCTGCCCGAATATCTCCGGGTGCTCCTCTATGAACTTGTCGAGGTACCATTTCGCCGACTTCTCGGTGAGGCCCGTCCCTATGCCGACGTTGGCCACGTCGGAACCCTTTGGGAATATCCACAGGTACCCCCTCGGGGCGATGTCTGTTCCGAAGTAGAGTATTATCCTCCTGTCCGTCTGGAGCTTGAGGTTGGACATCTCGTACTGGTAGCCGGAGTCTATGTTGACGAGCTTGTTCGTGGTGTCGAGCCCGGCCTTCCTGGCCACCGTGGACTCCACGCCGTCCGCAGCGACGAGCACCTTGCAGCGTATCTCCATCTCCTTCTCGCCGCCGATGAGGGCCTTCACTCCCACGACCTGCTCTCCCTCCTTCAGGACGTCAGTCACCTCGGAGTGGGCCACTATCGTGGCGCCTGCCCTCGATGCCCTGAAGGCGAGCCACTTGTCGAACATCTTCCTCTCGACTATGTAGCCGCCCTCCTTTCCGAGCTCCACCAGCACGTGGTTGCCGTTTGGCGCGTAGAGCGTGGCGCCGTCTATCCTCTGCGTGATGCAGTTGCCGGGAATCTCTCCCAGTATCGCCACCGTGTTCATGGTCAGGCCCTCGCCGCACCTCTTTGGGGCGCCTATCTCCTGCCTCTTCTCGAGGAGCAGGACGGACAATCCCCTCTCGGCGAGGTTCTTCGCGGCGCTCGAGCCGCCGGGGCCCGCGCCGGCTATCACGACATCGTAGGAGTCCTTCACCATCTTCATTTTTCCACCTTTATGGCGCGCACCGGGCATATCTTTTCGCATATGCCGCATGACGTGCATTTCTTAGAATCATTCTGCAGGCCGTTCTCCTTGAGGTCTAGCGCGAGCTCGGGGCACACCGAGACGCATGCGCCGCACCTTATGCACTTCTTACTGTCGACTTCCCATGACATGAAACGACCCGCAAATCTGAGATTATAGAATAGAATATGGGCAATTGCCTTTTATATTTTCTTAATCATTTTATTCATTTAACTATCGATGAGTGATAAATAAGCGATAACTTTATAAATAATGCAAGCAAGACATTGTCAGGGGGAGTGGTATCATGAGATCAAAGAGGACAGCAATCGGCACCTTCGTTGAGGGCGTCCCGGACGATGTTGCGAAGAAGCTCAACACCAGGTACATGAAGAGGCTGCTGTTCCTAGGCTTTGCCGCGGAAAAGACTGACAACGAAGACACAGGCGAAAACATGGGAAAGCTCTCCAATTTCTTCAGCTCCGAGGACCACGCAAAGTACACCGACCTCGTCGAGGAGAGGATGACGGAACAGATGGATGCCGAGAGGTTCGCTTCCATGATGTACACTCTCAGCCTAGAGAAGGAAAGCGCCTCCGCCGCAGGCGACGGGAGGAGGCAGAGGGAGGCCGAGTACAGGATGAAGAGGATGGACAGCGACAGGAGCTACCTCTGGGAGCTCTTCCTTGAAAGCGAGATGAAGAAGGCAACCTCAAGCGGCAACGACAACGCTCTCGATGACATGATAAACGAGTACCAGAGCAGCAAGGGAAAGAAGATAGACTTCGAGAAGGAATTCGCCATGAGGGACGCATACTTCGAGATGAAGGAAGCGGAAGCCAGCGAGGACTATGCGAAGCTTTCCCAGCTCAAGCAGAAGCTTGAGAGCATGTACGATCCCTCAATGATTATTGACAGTCCTCTAAAGGAGTACTTCGCGTCCTAATATTTCTCATGGCTGCTATGAATTGGCATACCGCGAAGAGGAAAGTCTCAAACGGCGCAGTTAAGCTGCGAGGTAAATCAATTTAAAAGGTTCGGATGTGAATATTAAGATGGGTAGTAACGGAAGTTATCACCTCAAAGGCAATGTCTTCGACTTCTATTTCCTCGACCACGGGCTCGACATAGGCGTCTTCAAGCTCCGCGACGGCATGCCGAGATACAACGTCCTCATGAAGGAAGCCTCGGAAGCGGACATGCTCCCCCTCTGCAGGGAGAATGGCTCCAGCGTCAGCAGGTACGTGCTTGACCTCTCAGACGCCAGGTTCGTGGATTCCAGCGCATTCGGCGTGATCGTTGACGTCATGGATGAGGCCAGGAAACGCGGTCTCCCCGAGACCCAGATAGTGGTCCACAACGACGAGGCCGCAGAGATAATGAAGCTCCTCGACTTCAGCTACTCGAAGACGCAGAAGGGCACGATTCCGGGCGTGACCGGGGAGTACACTGCTCTAGCGCCTCAGCACTCTCCGTTCTCCCAGTAGTCGGAGCCCGCAGAGCACGCGCCGCACCCGTTGCCGTAGGTCTCCGATGTCCCGTCCGCCATGTATCCGCACACGGGAGCGTATTCCATCGTGCACATCTCGGCGGCCTTCTCGGCGTCGCTGCACTTGTGGTAGAGCACAGTCCTGCTCTCGGCCTCCCAGCCGGTCACCTGGACTGCTATCTTTTCCCTGTCGTCACCCTGCTCAAGCGTGACGCTGAAGCATCCCGGGCACTTCTGCACGGACACTCCGGTCACCGTTGTCGGCATGACGTAGCCTACGTAGTCAACGGCTATGGCCGCCGCTTCGGCCTGGTCCCCGTCCAGCTCCCATGGGCGGACGCATGCGCTTATGTTTTCGTCCCATGCGTAGCCCGCCGGGCCGAGGCATCCATGTGCGTCCGTCTGGCCGCCTATCAGTGCCTCGTCGCCTCCCGGAGGCGGCGGAAGCTCGGGCGGCGCCAGCGACGGGACGTCGGCGCTGGTCGTGCAGCCTGACACAAGAAGCACTGCGGTGAGGACCAGCAGGACCGGAAGCACGTCCAATATTCCCATGATATAACTTTCTGCACCCGCGAATAAAAGCGTTTCGCCTTTATGCGGATTTTTCCGAAGCCCTCCGGGAGACATTGAAATAAAAAGCGGCCCGTAAAAGAATAATAGTTGTATAAGATTATGGAAAAGAAAAACTTCCTCTTCGTTTCTTTAGACGCGCTGATAGGCGACACTGCATGGCAGATATCAAAGGAGGGCCACGGTGTCAAGTACTTCATAGAGGCCCCCGAGGAGAAGGAGGTCGCAGACGGCTTCGTCCCAAAGACCGACAACTGGAGGAAGGAGCTCGACTGGGCCGACGTCATAGTCTTCGACGACGTCCTCGGGCAGGGGAAGAAGGCGCGGAAGCTCCGCGAGCAGGGACACAACGTCATCGGCGGCTCGCCATATACGGACATGCTCGAGGACGACAGGTCTTTCGGCCAGGAGGAACTGAAGAAGTCCGGCATACCAATCATACCCTACAAGGACTTCACGAGCTTCGACGACGCCATATCCTTCGTCCAGGAGAACCCAGGGAAGTACGTGGTCAAGCCAAGCGGCGAGGCCCAGAACATAAAGAGGATGCTCTTCGTCGGCGAGCAGGACGACGGGAAGGACGTCATACAGGTCCTGGACGCGTACAGGAAGGCGTGGTCGAAGAAGATAAAGGTGTTCCAGCTCCAGAAGAGGGTAACGGGCGTCGAGGTGGCTGTGGGCGCGTTCTTCAACGGCAAGGAGTTCATATACCCGATAAACGTCAACTTCGAGCACAAGAAGCTCTTCCCGGGAAACATCGGACCGTCGACGGGCGAGATGGGATGCTACGATGACCAGACGGAAGTCCTCACGAGGGACGGATGGAAACTTTTCAGAAATCTCAGTTACGAAGATGAATTATGCACGCTCAACCAGTCCAACCACGAAATCGAGTTCCATGTCCCCGAGGCGATAGTATGCTTTGGCCATCACCGGGAACTTATAACCATACGGAACCAGACCCTTGACATTGCCGTCACGCCGGACCACAACATGTACGTCTCCGGCCAGCATGACGCTAGGACGGGGACCGGGAAGTTCGGTTTCGTGAAGGCGATGGATTTGGAATACCAGTCAGTTATAAAGAGGACGGGCACATGGCAGGGAAGTGAGGTTAGTGTTTTCGTACTGCCCTCGGTCGCCGTTGGCCACTACTCGGGGAGGCAGGTTCTGTACCAGCAGACCGGGGAGATGGAAATACCCATGGACGAATGGCTTTCTTTCATGGGTATATGGCTCTCCGAAGGGTCTGCTTCATACGGAAAGGTGTCAATTTCACAGGAAGCCGGGGAAAATGCGGAAATGATAGCATCCATGCTCGAGAGGCTCCCATTCAGATTCACGAGAAGTGGCGTGGAATTCTACGCTTACAACAAGCAGCTCTTCTCCTACCTCGACGCTTTCGGGAAGGCGCCCGAGAAAAAGATTCCCCAGTTCATAAAAGACTTGAGTCCGAGGCAGATAGACATCTTCCTTGAGTGGTTCGCCATGGGCGACGGCACGCAAATGAGAGGTTTCAGGATATTCTACACGTCATCAAAGCTTCTGGCAGATGGCATTCAGGAACTGCTGCTCAAAACCGGCAAGGTTGGAATTGTCAAGGAGAGGCTTCCGAGGGGCAGGTTGTGGATAAAAGACCATTTCGCCTCGTCTGATAGAGTGCAATACGAAGTGCTCGAAAGGGTGAAGAAGCTGGATTCATGGATAGACCGGAGGGACACTAAAAGGAGTAAATATGACGGAAAGGTGTACTGCGCCACTGTGAGGAACCACGTAATGTATGTCAGGAGGAACGGGAAGCCTTACTGGTGCGGGAACACCGCCATGTTCTGGTCGGAACCGAACAAGCTTTTCAACTCCACTCTGAGGAGGGTGGAGACCAAGCTGCGCGACGAGGGCTACGTCGGCTACTTCGACCTCAACTGCATAGTCAACAGCAGCGGCATATACCCGCTCGAGTTCACCTCGCGCTTCGGATATCCCACCATAAGCATACAGCAGGAGGGCATGATAACCCCGATAAGCGACTTCCTCTACGACCTCTCCAGGGGGACCAAGACGAAGCTCAAGGTGAAGTCTGGCTTCCAGGTAGGCGTCAGGGTCGTCGTCCCGCCCTTCCCGTTCAGGGACAGGAAGACGTTCGAGGCCCAGTCCAAGGATTCCGTCGTGACGTTCAAGAAGCCGAACACCGAGGGGATACACATAGAGGACGTCAAGCTCGTCAACGGCGAGTGGGTGATAACCGGCGCTGCCGGCGTGGCCCTCATCGCATGCGGGACCGGGCAGACCATGAGGCAGGCCCAGAGCCAGGCATACAACCGCATAAACAACATAATCATACCCCACATGTACTACCGCAAGGACATAGGCGACAGATGGTTCGACGACAGCGACAGGCTCCACAGCTGGGGATATCTCAGGGAGTCTTGAGAGCCGGTCCCGGCCGCGTCTTGCCGGACGGCGCGGCGGATTGTGGCACCACTGCGCATCCAGTGTGAACACATTCTGAAATAAGCTTATTATAAGCCCCGGCAAAGCTCATTTGCCCCCGCTGTGCAGGGGCGTGGAGGTGGATGATATGGAACCGAGGAAAGCAAAGGACGCGACCGAGCCGTCATGGTCGGACTTCTCTAGCGAGAGCGACGTCTGCTGGCTGTGGAGCGACTGAGCAATGCGCCACTGTCACCTCCCGGCGATGCATGATTGCCTTCCTTGCGGGGTTTTCCCGCCTTCTCCTTCTCCTACCTCTTCGTCGCGTAGACGAGGGACGCTATCCCCGCGACCAGGAGCATGTTGAGTATGGTATTGTGGACGGATATCTCGTCTCCGTAGTCGGCGCCCGAGAGTATCCTGAAGTATATTGCGAAGACGTTCTGGACCAGGAGGAACACCGAGAAGAAGAGGAGGCCCGCCGTGAATCCGGACTTCATCTTCATGTAGTTCTTCCAGTAGATGGACGCCAGATAGAGCAGCATAACCGCGCTCACGACCCTCAGGCCGGTCGCGACGTATATCATCCCTAGCATACTATCACTTCGCATGTCCCCTATTTATTCGTTGTTCCAAGTTTGTTCGCAATCTCCTCGAATGTCGCCATCTCGCTCTCGAAGAGCTTCGTAAGGAAGAACATCTCGCCGTACCTCTTCCCCTCGACCTCTACCGCCCCGTTCTCCAGCAGGAGCTTCATGTGGTGCACAATCGTCCTGTAGTCCACCTTCAGCTCCTTCGAGAGCTGGTGCATGTTGTAGGGCCTTGAGCGGAGCTTCTCTATTATCCTTATGCGCATGGCGCCGCCCTTCGTGCCCGCGAACATGTACCACATCAGGCGCCGCATGTGAGCCGGGTCCAGCATCATTCTCTAGAATTGTAGCCCGTATTTAAATTGCGCGGAAACCGGAAGCAACCGCCGGCCTACTCGTAGCGTATCGCCTCTATCGGGTTCAGCTTCGCCGCCTGCCTGGCCGGCAGGAGGCCGGAGACCACCCCGATGAACACCGCGAAGAGGATGCCCTGGGCCACGAGCCTCGGCGTCATGAGCGCTATGTCGCTTGGCAGGAGCGAGTTTATCATCGTGACGCCGCCGTAGCTCAGGAATATCCCGATGACGGCGCCGAAGACGCTTATGGAGACCGACTCCAGGATGACCGAGAGGAGTATCTGCCTGCTCGTCGCCCCTATGGCCTTCATGGTCCCTATCTGCCTCCTCCTCTCCCTTACCGATATTATCATGACGTTCATTATGACTATGCCGGATATGAGCGCGGCTATGCTCCCCAGGGCGAACGTCATCGCGTTGAGCTGGCCGAGCATGTCGTTCGCGCTCTTTGAGATGCTCTTGTCCGTCGCCGCCTGCAGGTCCGGGAAGTCATCGTTTATCGTCTGCTCTATCTTGTCCGCGTCCTGGGGGGAGACCGGCTTGATCATCATGATGGATATGGTGTTCTCCTTTCCGGTGAGGTCCTGGAGCGCCATCAGGCTAGTGTGCACGCCGTTGTCTATGTCATTGTCGCCGCTCTCCTCCAGTATCCCGACTATCTCGAACTGGGATTCGTCGAGCTTTATGGTGTCGCCAACCACGTAGTCGTTCTTGTCGGCGTAGGCCTTTCCTATGACGAGCTCCTTGGCCCCCTGCTCGACGTCCCTGCCGTCCGCCACCTCGATGTTGACCCCCCTCAGGATGTTCTCCCTCCCGGTCTCCGTTCCGGTGATGCTGACGCCGCTCACCGTCGCGAAGAGTATGGGCGCCACCTCGTCCACGCCCCCTACGTTCTCCACGTCGGAGACGAGGTCGTAGTCTATCTCGCTGCTCTGTATGCTGTACATCGGGATGTCCCTCTGGGTCACCGTCACGAGGCCGGACGTTATGGCTATCTGGTCGTTGACGTAGTATATGACGCCCTCCGATATCGAGGAGACGCTCGTCACGAGGAATATGCCTATGGTGACTCCGAGAGCCGTGAGAATAGTCCTGAGCTTGTGCCTCTCGAATTCCCGGAGCATCATCTCCCACATCATGCTAGCCCTCCCTTATCGCCTTTATCGGGTCAACCTTGACCGCGACCCATGACGGGTAGAGCGCGGCAAGGAGCGTGAGGATGACGCCGTAAGACACCGCCCCCGCCGCAAGCCACGGCGTGACCACGGCGAGCCTGGTGCCCCCGAGCAGCACCTCGTTTATGACCTCGACCATGAACAGCGAGACCAGGACGCCCAGGACGCTGCTGACAACGGATATTATGAGAGCCTCCTCCATGACCTGCTTCATTATGACCCTCCCGAGCGCTCCCGTGGCCTTCATTATGCCTATCTGCCTCCTCCTCTCGAGGACCGAGGTATACATGGTGATCACTATGCCTATCGCGGCCACGAGGGATGCCACGAAGCCTATGCCGAAGGTCATGACGTTGAGCGTCAGGGTCATGTCCTGCATCATGCTGAGCGCGTCCGTCATGGTCATCGCGCTCACGCCGTCGACCTCCTCCTCGATGGCCTGCTTCAGGTCATCGACCTCCGATATGTCCTGGGGCTCTATCATCAGCTCTGTCGCTCCCCCATCGGTCTCGTATATTTCGTCGGCAGTGTCGTAGGGCAGCAGCACGACGAGGTCGTAGGCTCCCGAGCCCTCCTCGAACACGCCGGTCACCTCGACCTCCTTGCCATTTAGGCTTATGTAGTCGCCGACGCTTGCCCCCAGCATGTTGGCGGCGACGTAGCCGAGAACTGCTTCCTTCTCTCCGTTCTCCGGCCAGTTGCCCTCCTTGAACTCGATGTCGCTTACGCCGAAGATGTCGACGTCATCCATGTTGATTCCGTCTATCTCGCCGAAGCCCGTGCCCATCTGCCTGGTTATTATCGGGACGACCCTCTTGATGCCGCTGAGCGCGCTTATCGTGTCGACCTCATCCTTCGTCAGGTCGGTTATCGTCATCCCCCCTCCGGCGCCCGGCGGGCCGCTCATCTGGGACATGTCCAACTCCTTCATGACGAATATCGTGTCTGAGCCTATGCCGCTCGTGCTGGAGGTGACGAGCTCGCTGACGCCAGCCGATATGGAGCCCAGGGAGACGATTGCAGTTATCGCTATGAAAATCCCCACCGCCGTGAGGGCGGTCCTCATCCTGTGGGACGAAAGCTCCCGGAGCGCTATGTCGAGCATAAGCATTACGAGCTTGCGACCTTGCCGTCAAGCATCCTTATCTGCCTCGGCGCCCTCTTCGCAAGCTTCAGGTCGTGCGTCACTATTATGACGGTCTTCCCCGTCTTCTCGTGGAGCTCCTCTATGAGCTCCATTATCTCGACGCCCGTCTTGCTGTCGAGGTTTCCCGTGGGCTCGTCGCCCATTATTATGTCGGGGTCGTTCACCAGGGACCTGGCGACGGCCACCCTCTGCTGCTCGCCGCCGGACATCTCGCTAGGCTTGTGGTGCATCCTCTCGGTCAGCCCCACCTTCTTCAGGAGCTCTTCGGCCCTCTTCTGGGACTCGCCCCTGCCGAAGCCCGCGAACCTCATGGGCAGCGCGACGTTCTCGACAGCCGTCAGCCCGGGTATGAGGTTGTAGGACTGGAAGATGAAGCCGATCTTCTCCCTCCTGACCCTGGCGAGCTGGTTGTCCTCCATGTCGGAGACGTCGCTCCCCTGGAGGAAGAACTTGCCCTTCGTGGGCGTGTCGAGGCATCCCATTATGTGCATCAGCGTGGACTTCCCGGAGCCGGAGGGCCCCACTATCGCGGCGTACTCGCCCCTCTCGACCTTCAGGTCCACTCCCCTGAGGGCGTTAGTCTCGACGCCCTTCATGCAGTAGACCTTCCACACATCCCTAAGGTCGAACATTACCTCTTTGCCTTTCATGGCCATCACATCCAGTCGGCCGGGGCTACCTCTTCTTCAGGCGCTTCCTCAGCCTCCAGATGTAGTAGCCTTCCGCGAGCGCCAGCAGCACGAGTATACCGACCACCCCGGACATGTCCGTCGCGCCGCTCTCCTCGCTCGAAGACGGGCTCTTGACGGTCACGATGTTCTCCTGGTTGAACAGCGCGTTGCTCTCGTCGAGGTACGTGATGTTGACTATGGCGTTTCCGTACCTGAAGCCCGTGAACCTCAGCGTCTGGTGCCTCGTCGGCTTGAGCTCGCTTGCGACTGACGAGTCCTTGACCTCGCCGTCCTGCACGAACTCAATCCTGAGCGCCTTGGCGCTGCCGGTCCCGATGTTCTCTATGTCCACCTTGAAGTCGGACCCGTCGACCTTCGCGCTCAGTATCTCTATGACTGGGCTCCCCTTGACGGGTATCCCCACGTCGTAGCCGACGCTGTGGCTCGCGCCGCTCTCATCCCTGTATGTCGCGGTCAGCGTGGACATGTACGTCTTGTACTCGGCGCCGTTGTCTATGTCCATCCTGAACCTGGCCACGGCCTCCTCGCCGGGCGCGATGGATTCGATGTAGTAGCTGCCCCCCGACAGGACGGGGACTATAATGCTCTCGCCCGTGGTGGGGTCAGCCTCCGCGACAAGGGAGAGCTCCACCCTCGTGGCGTCGCCCTTCCCGACGTTCTTGAGCTTGACGTCGATTTCCGCCTCGTTGCCGGGCTGTATGGTCGCCGGGGCGCTCGTGACGTTCTCAATCACAATCTTGGGCGTCCCGCTGACGCTGACGGGAATCTTCTTGATGACCTCTGCGCCGACGCCCTCCCTGTAGTACTTGAACTCCAGGTTGTACTCGGAAGAAGTCGCGCTCTCTGAAACCCTCAGCCTGTACGTCTGCTTGACGCTGCCGAGAGCGCCGATGCTTGTGAAGGTCTTCACCTTCTCCTCGCCCGCCAGGAGCGTGAACGGCGATGACGGGTCTATCTCGAGCGTTATGCTCTGGGACGACGACCCGTTGTTCTGAAGGCTCACCTCGATGCTCACGACACCGCCCGGCTCCACCGGATACGGCGTCTGCTTGGTAAGCACGAGGCTTATCTCAGACACCGACTGCGCCGAAGCCAGTGATGCCTGCGCGGCCATGGCTGCGAGCAGCACGACCGAAACTGCGAAAACATTCAATCTCATATTGCTATGACCCCCTTCAATTACTACTTATCTTAAGGTGTGGCTTAAAGGGTTAATAAATATCGCCGCACCGCTGCAGGCGCTCCGGCAAAGCCTTTATAAATTTTTAAGTAATTAAGTAGGCATATATTTAAGTCATGACACTCATTAACTGTAAGAACCAAGGCGTGATTGGCGATGGTTAGGGAAAGGGACCAGAGGGAGAAGCCGAGGCCGGAGGAAAAGCCCACTGACAAGAAGGCGCCCAAGGAGAAGAGGATAGCGATAGTCAGGGTCAGCGGAAGGGACCTCGACGGTTCCATGAGGCTGGACAGGGCCATATCCAAGATACGCGGCGTGAGCTTCACCCTCGGAAACGCCATCTCGGACCTGAGCGGCATCGGCGGCAAGAAGGTCGGCGAGCTCACCGAGGATGAGATAAAGAAGATAGAGGACATGGTGAAGAACCCGATAAAGTACGGCGTCCCTGCATGGCTGTGCAACCGCAGGGGCGATCCGGCTGACGGGACCGACAGGCACATAGTCTCGGCGGACCTGGAGCTCACACACAAGATGGACATAAACGAGCTGAAGAAAAGGAAATGCTACAGGGGAATAAGGCACATAACAGGCCTTCCTGTCAGGGGGCAGAGGACGAGGAGCTCGTTCAGGAAGTCCGCGACCGTGGGCGTGAGCAGGTCCAAGGCTAAGGCCGCGAAGGGCGGCGGCAAGAAGTGATGATACATGAGAAGGATAGGAAAGAGGTTCAAGAAGCCGAGGATGTCCTGGGACTCCGACGAGATAAAGGACAGGCAGGGCATCATGAGGAACTACGGCCTCCGCAGGAGGAAGGAGATACTCATAGCCCAGGAGATACTCAGGAGCTACCGAAGGAGGGCGAGGGAGCTCATCGCCGAGAAGGACGAGACGAAGGTCAAGGTCCTTATAGACAAGCTCGTGTCGCTGGGCCTCCTGGAGAAGGGGAACGGCCTAGACGACGTCCTGGCGCTTTCGGTGACCGACATACTCGAGAGGAGGCTGCAGACGGTGGTCTGGAAGAGGGGATTCGCAACGACGCCGCTGCAGGCGAGGCAGTCCATAACGCACGGCCACGTGACGATAGACGGCAAGAGCGTCAAGTCCCCAGCCTACATGGTGCCTGTGGACGAGAGCTCCAAGATAAGTGTCAGCGCCGCAGTCAGGGGGGATGGTGAATAGGCATGGCAAGGGAAGGAAGGTGGGGCATAGCCCACATATACTCCAGCGAGAACAACACCATAATCCACATAACCGACATAAGCGGCTCGGAGACCATAGCGAGGACGTCCGGCGGCATGATGACCGACAGGGACAAGGACAAGGGCAAGGCCTTCCCGGCCGTCAAGGCCGCGAGAAGCGCCGCAGAGGAGGCCCTCGACAAGGGCATCATGGGCGTCCATCTCAAGATAAGGGCGCCCGGCGGGCACAAGAAGAAGATACCCGGCGAGGGCGCGCAGCCCGCGATAAGAGGCCTCGTCAGGGCGGGCCTCCGCATAGGAAAGATAAAGGACGTAACCCCGGTGCCGCACGACACCACAAGGAAGGCTGGCGGCAGAAGGGGCAGGAGGATGTAGGGCCTCAGGCCATTTCCATTTTACTTCATGGTGACTTTTCATGGCAAAGGGACACAAGCCGGTTTCGGGAAGCAGGGCATTCTGGCCGAGGAAGAGGGCCAGACGCATCTACCCGACGGTCGGCGCGACGGGGAAGCCTTCCGGCGAGAAGGTGGCGCCTGTCGTGTTCGCAGGCTACAAGGCGGGCATGACCCAGGTCGCATACACCGACGTCAAGAAGGGCTCGGCGACCCACGGGCAGGAGATAGTCGAGGCCGCGACCATACTCGACTGCCCGCCGCTGCTCGCCTGCGGCATAAAGATATACACGAAGGACGTCTCCGGGAACCTTGTCAACGAGGGTACCGTGTGGGCCGAGAAGCTCCCAAAGGACCTCGAGAGGAAGCTCGACGTCCCCAAGAAACCCCACATGAAGAAGGAGCTCATAGGGAAGAAGCTCGACCAGATAGAGGAAGTCAGGATCATAGCCAGCACTATGCCCAGGGACTCGGGCATAGGGAAGAAGACCCCCGAGGTCTTCGAGGTCCCCATATCCGGGGACGTGGAGAAGCAGTGGGCATACGCCCTAGAGAAGCTCGGGAGCGAGATAAGCAGCACGGACGTGTTCGCCCCAGGCGAGACTGTCGACGTGAGGGCAGTCACCAAGGGCAAGGGCTTCGCAGGCGTCGTCAAGAGGTTCGGCGTCAAGGTCAGGACTAGGAAGAGCGGCGGAAAGAGGAGGCACATAGGAAACATAGGCGCCGTCACCCCCGGAAGGGTGCTTCCAGGCGCCGTCGCCATGGCCGGGCAGCTCGGGTTCCAGACCAGGACCGAATACAACAAGAAGATACTCAAGATTGCCGAGGACGGGATAGCCCCAAGAGGCGGCTTCCCGGTTTACGGGAAGGTGCCGAAGAACTACGTGATAGTCGAGGGTTCCATCCCTGGAGCAAAGAAGAGGCTCGTCATACTCAAGAAGGCCATGAGGCACAGGGGCGCCCCCCAGCCGGTGGAGCTTGGCATGGTCTCTCTCGAGAGCCAGCAGTAAATACCGGCTCATTTATCCGCTCTCTGTTGATTATCTAGCAGTATTTCTTATCGAGTCTTCTGAGTATCCTGAGAGCCGTCTCCGTCATGTCGCTGCCGCTACCTTTTTGCTTCAGTTCCTCGGCGAAGTCGTATATGTAGACCATGCCTTTATTTTTGTATTCGGAATCAAGCTGTTTCTCTACTGGTTTGCTGTCTCCAACCAGCTCCGGGTTTATCATGCATGCCTGAACGGCCCTTATCAGATGCTCTTCAAAACACGTTTTCCAGTTTCGGTATTCTGCTGGAAATCCCTGCTGAGCGGCAGCTTTTCTAAGAAGCTCCTTGCTCTTTGACACTTCATCAGCTATAGGTTTTATTACAGTCTTCGCCCTGGGGTGGGAACCTTCATGCGCTACCAAGAAAATAGTATTGAAATCAAATGGTGGGCCCACAATCTGGTATGCGGTTTTACCTAATGACGGACCTATTCCGCTCCTCTGACCTTCAAGCGGCATCGGAATCACTTCCATGTAATTCTCGGCTCCCCACACATAATCCAGTATCTGATCCATCTCGCTTCTGTTCATCAGATTCTCGACAAATTCGCACTCCGCTTTGTAAAATGGGAGGATGCCTTCGTAGACCCTTTCGAAATCTGTGTTATTGTAAAAATGAGTCATGTGATGGAGAACACTTCGGCCATTCTCGATTTCTGATTTAGTCTCATCATCCAATTCCAAACCTTGAATCTCCTCTAGGAATGGCGCCTCCGTCAGAGTTAGAACGTAAGTTGCTGGCTTTGAATGGTGGCCGTAGTCCTCCGTACTAAGCCCGACGCCTTCATAACCATCGAAGCTGTCAGCTACCTTTCTTCTTATGTAGTGCGTGTCCTTGTTTCCTCTTGCCAGACTGAGTGCATCCAGCATAGAGTATAGCAGAAACTCGTTCTTATCCGGTCTTGCTATTATTCCGGCCATGTTGAGAGTTTCGATTCAACATTTAAATAGGTTGCTATTTAACAGTAGTTACTTTTGATGTCACTCATGCTCGTAGCTGAACAGGTCCACCAGGAATATGGCGAGCGGGAAGAATATTATGAGGAGCACTATGAGAAGGCCTATCACGAGCGGGTTCGTGAGGCTTATGTCTATCCCCGCCACCGCGCTGCCGGCAAGCGCCAGTATGAGCGCCACGACGAGCACCGATGCTACGGCCAGTATGTACACGTTCTTGAAGAGCACCCAGAAGATGTTCAGGAAGCCGTGGACGTGGCCCAACGCTCCCATGAGCGTCGCCATCGCGAGTATCCCGGCTTTCAATGCTATCACTATTATCAGGAACAGGATGATTGCGCCTATCCCCGTCCACGTGAAGACCGCGGCGGCATCGATTCCAGTCCCCTTTATGCCCTGCCCTATGAGGTAGAATATCGAACCCAGGAGGGAAAGAACGATGAGTATCACGGCCGCGACGACCACGTAGCCCCACTTGCTGCCGTGCCACGTCTCGTCATAGGTCTTCCACGTGCTCGTCATGATTAATAATTCGCGCCTCTGAGATAAAAAAGGACATTCGCCCGGCGGCTTCTGCGGGCTCTCTTTAGCGCCCTTCTTCTTTCATGTGCTTATTCTCCACATACCTGTCGGCAGCAAGCAGGAAAACGCTCACAACGCCAAAAATGAGGGCGCCCCACCACGTGTATTGCTTTATGACAGCTATCAAGGCCGTTATAATCGCTCCGTACAGCAATGTGTTCGTTATGTGCCTTTTGAACCTGTATTCCATGTTTTTCGACCTCTATCAATCGTATTCTCCGGCCGGCCAATAAAACGGTCCTGGCCTCCGGCTCCGGGACCTGCAGGCAAGGCCTTCGTCCTGCAATGCACTCCCAACATTTAAAAGCTTTTAAATACCAATAAGACGATATATTTTCAAGTGATGCGGATGAAAGCGCCAGTCTACGACATCAAGGGGACCTCGAAGGGAGAAGTCACTCTAGGCGATGCCTTCAGCAGGCCCGTCCGGAAGGACGTGATAAAGAGGGCAGTGCTGGCAGAGCAGTCCGCGACGAGGCAGCCCTACGGCTCGGACAAGCTCGCCGGCCAGAGGACCTCGGCCAAGTACATGGGCAGGAGGGGCATCCGCGGCAGCATGATGAACCGCGAGATGTCCAGGATGAAGAGGATCACGAACGGCGGCTTCCTCAGGTGGAAGGCCAGGGCGGTCGTCGGCGTCGTGAAGGGACGCAGGGCGCACCCGCCGAAGGCCGAGAAGGTCTGGGAGCAGAAGATAAACAAGAAGGAAAGGAAGATGGCACTCCTCTCGGCGATATCATCCACCACCGACAAGAAGCTCGTCTCTGAAAGGGGCCACCAGATAGAGGGCGTCAAGCACGTCCCGCTCATAATCGAGGACAAGCTCCAGGAGCTCACCAAGAACAAGGAAGTCTACGAGGCGCTCATCGCGCTCGGGCTCGAGAAGGAGCTCTTCAGGTGCTCGCAGAAGAAGACAAGGGCCGGAAGGGGCAAGATGAGGGGCAGGAAGGAGATAAAGAGGAAGGGCCCGCTCATAATAGTCTCAGAAGACAAGGGCATATCGAAGGCCGCGAAGAACATACCGGGCGTCGACATAGCGACAGTCAAGTCACTGAAGGTCGAGATGCTCGCCCCCGGGACCTATCCGGGAAGGCTCGCCGTTTGGACCAAGTCCGCGGCCGACGAGGCCGGGAAGATGGCGGCTTAAGTTCTTAAAATTTTGCCACAAGCATTTCAACATGGCAGTGCAATCGGACCTCTACTTCAAGATGTGGGACGAGTACACCGTAAGGGATGTACGGGCCCGCCACGGCAGGGAGTTCATAGACCTGAGCAGCTACAATGGGCTCACGAACAAGGACGTCTGCGAGGCCCTGCAGTCGGCGGCGGACCTCGGTACCACGGGAATAATCATACCCGACTACAGGATAAGCGGCACCGGCGAGCTCTACGGGAACGGGACGTACTTCTGGGACAAGGGCGGGAAGTTCAAGGTCAAGGGAAACGAGCTCGATGCCAGGTACCGACTGCGCTTCATGAGGTTCGGCGACCACATCGACCTCACCAAGAGCAACACGACCCTCAGGCAGATAAGGGATGGCGGCTACACGCCCAGGAAGCTCTTCAAAGATGTTCTCGGTGACGGGGAGAACAGGGTGAAGCTTCTGGAGGGCTCCTACAGGGGCATAGGCTGGTGGGACCCGAAGTCCAGGAAGCACAAGCTGCTCCCCTTCGACGTTCCCGTGGAGGGCGAGGAGTTCATGCGGATGTTCGGGGGTGAGATGCGCTTCAAGCACCAGCGCGCCGACGCCAAGGTCACCGTCCCCTCCGTGAGCAGGAAGTACGAGGGGCACGAGGGCTACATGGTCATAATAAGGGTGCTGCCCGTTACCGCGGAGAACGGCGCCTTCCACCACGAGTGGCTCATGACGGAGGTCGTGGACGGCTGCGAGGACAGGTTCTACAGGGCTATATCCGGCAAGGCCTACCAGGAGGGAGAGATGAAGGACGTCTACAGGTACGCCAAGCCCGAGGACGCCCTCTGCAGGCACGGCTGGGGGAGCCTGCTCAAGGCGGAGGAGAGGAGCGTGAAGGCGGGCAAACCCTTCCTCTTGAGCTATCCGAGGGTCAAGGACGCGCAGAGGAACGTCTACAGGACGCTCAACCTGAGCACCATAGTGAAGGGCATAAACGGCGGCGAGAGGAGGCCCACGAAGACCGAAGCCGGCATACAGATGGGACGGCATCTGGGCTTCGTGGGGCCTGAAGAGTTCTTCGACCTGATCGAGTGAGGCACGTTCTTCCTTTTATAAAATTTACACACTATCAGCAATCAGCGTTAACGCATGCTGTATGGTGATGGACGTGTATTCCGATCTCAAGATTCTGAGGAAGTCGGCAGGCCTTTCGGAGACCGAGGCATCCCTCTACATAGGAATAAGCCGCGACGACCTGCGCTTCTACGAGGAGGGCAGCAAGCTGCCCGACCCGGACGCCCGGGAGTCCATAATCGATTTCTATTCAAGCATGACCAATAAATTCAACGCCTCGGAGATATTCCCGGATGCCAGCGCGCAGTACATCCAGCTCGGGGATGACGCGGAGGACATACCCGGCGACCTGTCTCCGGAGACCGTGCAGACTGGGGGAATCTACGCCCCTCCCTCGTTCAAGGACGCAGCCGATTACGCATTCTCGGTCCTGGACGACAGGAGCAGGGCTGTGATGACCATGTACTACGGAACCGATGGCGACAATAAGCCAACAGCCGAGATAGCAGCGCAGCTCGGAATCAGCAAAGTCCGGGTGAACATGATCAGGCGGGATGCCATAGAAACTATAAAGAAATCCGCAAAGAAGGAGATGCTGCGCCAGTTCCTCTGAACTCCCGCGCCTGACGCATTCTTTTATAAATAGTGACTCTCATTAATAGGTTATCCAATTAGTGCACTGGAGTTAGAATGGCAAAAAAGGCGCCTGCGGAAGAGAAGAAGGCTGCCGTAAAAGCCACGGAGA
>CAZTRL010000009.1:0-32127 GCA_964616715.1 uncultured archaeon
GAGGATAAGGGCTGAAAGCATCTAAGCCCGAAGCCTCTCCTGAAAAGAGTTCGCCTCTGCACAAACCGATTGGCAACTTTCGGGGCGTGCTGGAAGGCCCGGTAGACTACCGGTTTGATAGGGCCGGGGTGTAAGCATCAAGGCAACGAGATGTTCAGCCCACGGCTACTAACCGCCTGAATGACCCTGGTCAAAGGAACGACTCACCTATACCTCATCTCTTTCTATAATTCATTTCAATCGAGGGCTTAGCCGCGGCTTTCAGCTGCATCATCACGAGCCCGGCGGGCCATATCCCGCAGAAGCGTCATCGACAACCAGCACCCAGTCCGGCCCGGAAGACGCGGGAGTGGTATAGGTCCTCGTGGAGACCTTGGTAGCAGTCCCGAGGTCCACGTACGTGCCGTCCCGGGGATTGTACCACCATGAACGGATGCTGCCGCCGCTTATCGCTCCGGTGTTCACCGTCACTGCCCGCTGCGATGGCAGGTAGGCAATGAACGTGCTGCCGCCGCTGGTCAGGGCCGCAGTCGCGTAGTCGTCCTGCCCGAGCGTGCCGTAGCCTCCCGTCATGACGATATGTCCAAAGTCGGGCACCAGCGCGTCCCATTCCCTGGAGAGCAGGAGGTTCTTGGCGCGGATGGCGTCCTCGGAACCCGTGCTGTGCAGCTGCGTCTTCCAGTCTGTCAGTGTGCAGTATGCTGAGACGGTCGTGCTGCCGAGGCTCCATAAGGGACAGTTCCCGAAGATGCTGCCGAAGCCGCCGGAGAGCACCATCGCATAGGCCTGTTCGTGGAGCTCCTGCAGGGTGGCGCCGTGCTCGTATTCGTAGTACGATTCGAGCAGGAAGAACGGCATGGCCGGAGAGACGTCGTATGCCCGTTTCGCGTTGGCGTTGAGGGCGTCGTCGGTGGTGTACACGTCGTTGACCGTCAGCCACTCCTCACTGGGCCACGGATCGATGGCCATCTGCCCCCTGACGTTGTGGGCGGTGAAGAGATGGTTGGGGTCTTCTTCCTCGATGCCGGCGACGTAGGCACGTATCCTGTCCTTGATGTCGCTTGGCGGATTCACGTCGCCGCCGATGAGCCAGATGATGTTGTCGTAGCCTTTGTACCGGTTGCCGACATATCTGCCCCACGCGCGCATGTCATTTTCGCTCGATGCCCTTATGTCTGAGCACCATCCGTCTGGGCCGCACTCCCATCCGATGTAGAGGGGGTCGAGCAGCACGTATAGCCCTTTCTCCGCGGCCGAGCCGATGACGTAGTCCGCATGGGCGAAATACGCCTCGTTGGGCGTGGTGAAGACTTTCCCGGTGAACGGCTGGTCGCCGTAGTAGTTCGCCGGCGCGTTGTCCGCGAGCCGGTGTTCGATGAGGTTGACCAGGATGAGGTTGAAGCCCATGTCGCTCCTAGTCTGCAGGTAGTAGTCGGCATCCGTCTTGCTCAACTGCGCGATGAGGGACCAGGCGGTGTCGCCTGCCATGAGGAACGGCGTGCCGTCGGCGCGCTTCAGGTACCTTCCATTGGAGCTTACATGGAGGAGCGAAACGCCTTCCCCTGCGCAGTCGCCATCATTTGCCTCGCTGCATCCCGAAGGACAGCAGCCATCGTCCGCGCCGCAGGAAGTCACCTGTGAATGCATGCACTCGACGTTGCACTGGCCAGCGCTCCCCGTCATGGAGTCTGTGGTGCACGGATTCCCGTCACTGCAGCTCGCCGGGCAGTTGCCGTCGCATGTCTCATCCGGCGGCTCTGTGATGCCGTTCCCGCAGACAGGCTCCGGAGGCGGCCCATCGAAATAGTGATACACCTGGGACACCTCGGATGCTGACAGAGCCCTGTCCCATACCATGACCTCGTCGATGGACCCCCTGAAGCTCCTTCCATTCATGCCAATCTGCGAGACCGTGAGAGGGCTGGCCCCGCTAACTGTAGTCGTGGCCACGAAGGCGCCGTTTACATAAAGGCTCAGGCTGTCGCCATTCCTTACAAGGGCGACGTGCGTAAGAGTGTCGAGCTGCATCTGGGAGCTCCAGAACTCGAATTCCTGCTGGTTCGTGTCCGTCTCCATCCTGACGTAGCCGCCTGTGGTCAGGAATATCCTGGCCGAGTACGGGTCATTCCCCATTATAATCCTGTCATCGCTTATGTCGCCCCTCGATATCCAGAAGGAGTACGTCCCTGTAGAAAGCGTGAAAGGCGCGGCGAGTGTTATGTAATCGCCGTTCGTGTCGAAGAGGTAGCACTGCCCAGACTTGCAGTCGGAGGATGCGTAAAGAGCTGAGGAGACGGTTCCGTGGTTCCCTCCCACCGAATCCTGTGCGTTGCCGTCCAGAGGCCACCACGAGACGATGCCGCTAGGAAGCTGGGGAACATCGACGCACTGCCCGCCTGCGCACGACTGAGTCTCCGTGCAGTCATAGCGGACGCCCTCCATGGCGCCGCATGAATCGTACCAGTAGACGTCACCATCGTAGCAGGAGAAGGAGTCGTGGCTTTCGCAGGCAGGACCGATGCCCACCGGAAGCCCTCCTATGTCGGCCTCGGATATGCTGATCCAATCATTGGCGCTGCCGCCATGCCCCAGTATCCTCACGTAACTTGCGGAGACCGGAGAGAAGCTGAAACTCTGGAACGTGTTGGGAGAGTCCTTCTCGCTGGCCAGCCCTGCAGACGCATTCGACCAGGACGAACCGTCTTGGGAGACCTGTATGTCGAAGTAACGGACCTGGTCCCCATAGAACGCCAGACGGACGTAGCTTATGACAGCGGGCTCCGAGATTTCGTATCGTATCCACTCGCCGTCGCCTTCGGCCGCCCACCTGCTCGTATCGCTCAGTACGCCGTCAAGCGTGTTTTCCGGAGCGTTCGGTGATTCGTAGGAGTTCGCCGAAACGCCGGTCACAGCTGCATCGCTGCCCGATATGAAAGCGCTGAACCTTATTATCTGCCAGCCTCCATGGCAATCCCAGCCGCTGGCAGTCCTTGAACAGCTGTAGACCACCACGAAGTTCCTGCCTGCAGAAATCCTTGACTGCGTAAGGCCGAAGTCGGAGGCATCTATCGACATATGAGCCGAGACGCTTCCGTTGAGCCAGTCCCCTCCGAGGGCATTCCCCGACAGCTCGAAGCGCTCCCATTGACGGCCGTCGTAGCTCACGTAGCCATATTTGTAGACAGCGAAGTCGCCGGCTGCCACATCCATAGAGGCGCTGCCGCCAGGCGAGCCGAAGGTGACGTATTCGTTTCCCAGAGAGAAGAAAGAAGGCTGCGCGAAGTCCGGATATTCCGGATGCTGCGCTGCATCGCACGGGACGGCCGCCAACAGCACCAATGAGAGTATTGCTATCACGGTCCTGGGATTTTCATTTCCCATAATAGTATTTCGGCTTCCCCAATATAATACGATGGTCCTTGAGGAAAGTCGCTAAGCCCGTAGAATGGTTATGTTTAAACGTGGGTGCCTCAAAATTATTAATATGCTTGTCGAATTGCTCGTCTTTCTCGGCATAACCCTGATGATATACTCCATAGTCCTGCAGAGACGCCTCGTAGGGATAGTCCATCAGGACGACGTGAAGATGAGATTCAACTATCTCCTCGCCCTCATAGTCCTGTTCCTGATAGGATACATCTTCTTCCTGTGGATGTACAGCACTATGGAGATAGATTCCAGCGTGTCGCTCCTCGTGGGCGTAATACTCTTCTTCGGTGCCATATTCGTCGTCGCCGTGCTGGGGATAAACTACATGCTCATAAACAGCATCAACGAGCATGCTGACAGGCTCGAGATGCTGAACCGTGTGCTCGACAAGAGAAGGGCCAAGACCGAAAGCGACCTCAAGGACATGAAGGAAAAGGAGGCAGGCCTTCTCAAGGAGATATCAGGCATGAAGGAAAGGAATGTCCCTGAAAACGATGACGAGCTGAAGAAGAAGCTGGAGGAGCTGCAGGAGTTCCAGAGGGTGGCCGTCGGGAGGGAGCTAAGGATGATAGAGCTGAAGAAGAAGCTCCTGGGTCTTGAGAAGAAGGGAAAGAAGGGACAGGCCGAGATTTAAAGCGCCGCCGCAATTCTACTATAGATGATAGAACTCGAAAGGACGTTTCTTCTGAAGTCTATTCCCCCCGGGCTGCATGAGTGTCCCTCGAGGAATATGATTGACATATACTTTCCCAAAAGCGCCCTCCACCCGGTCATGCGCCTTAGGAAGGACGGCGACAGGCTAGAGCTCACCAAGAAGGAGCCGCTGGATCCCAGTGACAAGTCCGAGCAACGGGAGCAGACCATAGAGCTCACGAAGGAGGAGTTCGACGCGCTGGCGTCCCTCGACGGCAAGAGGCTCGAGAAGACGAGATACATGTACGAGCATTCCGGGAAGACCGCCGAGATAGATGTCTTCGGCGGGGGCCTTAGGGGCCTAGTGATAGCGGATTTCGAGTTCTCAAGCAGAGTCGAGATGGAGTCGTTCGAGATGCCTGAGTTCTGCCTCGCCGAGGTCACACACGAGGAGTTCCTCGCTGGAGGCATGCTCTGTGGGAAGGGATATCCTGATATAGAGGCGCAGCTTGCCACATTCGGGTATGCGAAACCTTTATAAACCGCCCTGCCATAATCACATTTGCGCGAGCCGGGAAGGTGGTTCCGCCGCATCACGCGGTGAGGAAGTTCCACTCACCCATCTCACATGCCGGCGAGAGCCGGGGGCCGAGAGGCCTGCGCTTCGCACAGAAATGCAACCGGCCGGGACAGAGCTATGATACCCGAAGGAGCGGTGAACCCCGGGCGGGTGAAATAGCGGGCGACGTGGGGTGCAAGCTCTTTGAAGCGCTGAGACAGATACCACCGTCCCCGCGTGCTACAAAAGGCACGGGGATGAACAGAAAGTGGGCTATTCCCGGCACGCGCTCATTCTCATGCGGGGCTCCCGCATGCTGCACCGAGTTCCCTGTAGGCTACATCCTTCAGCTTTCCCCTCTCCTCTCTTGCGATGAGGTCGGAAGCGCTGCCAGGGAAGAATATGTCCATGAGGCAGAATTTGCTCTTGTCCATGTTCCGGAGCGCCTTTGAAAGGTATTCCCTGAAATCTGACACGTCCTCTGGAGACATCTCGCCGACCTCGTCCATGGTCCCCTTCTGCGTGACGTATCGGCTGTCCTCCCTACTTATTATGTAGTGGACGGTCTCTTTGAAGCCCTTCTCGCTGTTCCTCTTGAGCATCTTGAAACAGGAGACATGGCCGTCCTCGCCAAACTCCACAGAGAGGTCAACGTCCTTGCCCATGCTACGAGAATAGAGATTCGGATTTCCCGGGCAGTCGTTCTTCCACCAGTAGTTCATCATCGCTTTGACGATTCCGGTCCCGTAGTCGACTCCCATGATGATGGATGCATGCAAAGCTTTTAATAAAGAATCCACAACTATAATCGGTAAGCATGTCACGAAAGGAAAAGAGCATGATGCCGCAGAGCACTGCGGGCCTGATAAGGTACTTCGACCAGGGAAAGGAAGCAATAAAGATAAAGCCCGAACATGTCCTCATAGCCTGCGGCATGTTCATCGCGATAGAGATAGTCTTCAAGTTCCTCTGATTCTAGAAGCTCTCGAAACAGATTTAACGAGCGAAGACAACTGATAGACATGAGGATACTGATAGGGACGGCCGGGATACCCCACTGCGCCGAAGAGAGGAGCACCGCAGGCGGCGTCAGGAAGGTCGCCGAGCTCGGCCTAGACAGCATGGAGGTAGAATTCGTGCGAGGGGTCTCCATGACCGCGGAGAAGGCCCGGGAAGTGGGAGATATAGCAGAGGAGCTCGGGATAAGGCTCTCGGTGCACGCCCCATATTATGTAAACCTGTGCAACCCCGAAAAGCTCAGGGACAGCGAGAAGAGGATTATCGACTCGTGTCACAGGGGGCACGCCATGGGAGCCGGCGTAGTGGTCTTCCATCCGGGGTTCTACGGGAAGCTCCCCAAGGAGGAGGCGTACGGCATGGTGGAGGTCGCATGCCGGGAGATGGGGGAGGCTATAGACGACAACGGCTGGGAAGTGAAGCTCGGGCTCGAGACCACAGGGAAGGTGTCGCAATTCGGGACGATAGAGGAGATAGTCTCCATATGCAGGACCAACAGGCACTGCGTGCCGGTTATAGACTGGTGCCACATATTCGCCAAATACCAAGGGAAGGTGGATTTCGGGGAGCTCCTCGCAAAAGTCACTGATGCCGGATACAAGCGGATACACACACATTTCTCCGGCGTGGAATTCACGGACAAGGGAGAAAAGCGTCACATAACAATAGACCACAGGCAACCGGACTTCGAAGAGGTCGCCAAGGTGATACTGAAGAGCGACCTGGAAGAAATAAACATAATCTCGGAATCGCCAGAGATGGAGAATGACGCGCTCTTGATGAAGAGGGAGTTGGAAGGTCTCGGTTTCAGGTTCTGATTTCATGCCGCCGGGAGCCGCTCATTGCAGGGCGGTCCGGAGCTCCCTCGCCGCCTGCTCCGGAGGCTTTATGTTGACGTTCAGACCGAAGAACTCGAAACCCGCGTGCTTTACAAGCCTCGGGAAGAGCTCTATCCTGAAGTGCCACAGCTCCGACCGCGGGAAGTTGTGGTACATCATGTTGTAGGGGAGGTCCTTGAAAAGGGCCGCGAACATCCCGAACACCTCCTTGTATATGCGCGCCAGCGACTTGAGATGGTCATAGCCCATCTCCGAGAGCTCCGAGTAATGCTCCCTCGGAAGGAACCTGACCTGGTAGGGCCATACGGAGGCGAAGGGTGTGATGCAGAGCCAGTGCTTGTTCTTGGCGACTATCCTCTTCTTCTCCTTCAGCTCCTCCCTTATCGTTATGCAATGGCCGCACTCCTTCTCCTTCTTGAAGAAGGCCTCGCCGTCGTCCATCTCCTTAGATATGACCTCGGGGAACATGGATGACGCTATTATCTGGGTATGGGTATGCTCGAGGCTGGCGCCGGCATCGGCTCCCTTGTTCTTGAAGATGGTGACATAGTTTATGCCGTCCTTCTTCATGAGCTCTTCGTACCTCATCTTCAGCGCGACCAGGGCAAGCTCGAGGTTTCCCTTGTCCATGTCCTCGTATTCTTTCAGGTGGTCCCTCGTCTCGACTACTATCTCGTGCTTGCCGAAGGGCGTGCACCTCTTGTACATCCCGCCCGTGGTCGTCCACTTCTGCAGGGGGGAGTCCAGCACGGGGAACTTGTTTGGGAACACCCTTACCTGCCAGTTCTTCTCATCCGGAAGGGCAAGTATCGTCTTCTCCGTCATCTTCTCGTTACCCGGACAGAACGGGCACTGGTGCTTCTTCTCCGACCTGGCCCTGAAGGCGTCGGGCCTCTTCGACCTGCTCGCGGCTATTATGACCTCGCGGTCGAAGATGTCCTTTCGTATCTCGTCGTCCATATAGATTATTTCGCTTTGCAATAAATTAAAGACGCCCGCCACATTATTTATATGAAGGTTGGCATCCTCGAGCTCAAGGAGTACGGATTCGTGCAGGATGTCGCCAGGAAGGTTTCTGAGAAGCTAGACGTGGAATACATCTGCATGGGGGAGATTTCTCACCCACCGGAGCAGAGATACAGAGTGATACTCGACAGGCTGAGCTTCCAGGATCCGTACCTGCGGCAGGCTATGATGCTCGCGTCCCTAGGCGGCTGCTACGTCATGAACAACCCGTTCTCGTCATCGCTCAACAACAAGATGACATCCCATATGGCCGCCGAAGGCCTTGGGATAAAGCAGCCGGCAACGGTCTTCCTTCCGATGGCAAACGACAAGTGGGACCTCTGCGGCACCGTGAAGGATCCCTCATGGGACGAGATAAAGAAGAAGATAAGCCTCCCTTGCATAATGAAGCCCTACGACGGGTTCGCATGGGAGGATGTGTACACCGTGACCTCCTACAAGGAGCTTGAGAACCTCTACAACTCGATAAAGGCCAGGAGGCTCATGATAGTTCAGGAAAAGATAGACTACGCCGAGTACTTCAGGGTGTTCTGCGTAAACAAGCAGGACGTCCTCATAACCAAGTGGAAGCCGAAGCCCTCCGCGATGGGCGAGTACTCGCATCCCGACCAGAAGACCATGGACAAGTACGGCGAGAGGATAAGGAGCACAGTCACAAGGATAAACTCCGTGCTGGACTACGACTTCAACGCCGTGGAGTGCTGCATCGACTACGAGGGCGAGCTCTACATAATAGACTCCATGAACGAGGTGCCGGACATCGACAGGAAGTTCATCCCGGAGGACCAGTACGAATGGCTCGTGGAGAAGGTCAGCGGTTGCATAATCCAGAAATTCGGTTCGGGCGAGCAGAACAGGAACGTCACCAACAAAGGGCAATTGTGAAGCAAAGGCGTGATGCGGAACACCGCACCCCACGCGGGGGTCACTTCTTCTTCGCCTTGGTGGCTGCCTTTTTCTTCTTCAAGAAGTCAAACACGCTACCCCCTCCCTTCCCACAATCAATCCGGTGATTATTATTATCTCCGGGCTGGTATTAATACCTGTAGCAGGCACGCCCATGCTTTCGCATTTATAAGCGGGCTAGCAGAGATAATTATATATGATACTCACCGTCGCAAACCAGAAGGGCGGAGTGGGAAAGACCGACCTTGCGACAAACCTCGCGTCATGCCTTGCAAGGAAGGGCAAGAAGACGCTTCTCATGGATCTCGACCCCCAGGCTAACGCGACATCATACCTGTCCCAGAAGAGGCACAGGAAGACCACCAGCCATCTCCTGCTAGACAACAAGACGAAGCTGAACGACGTCATGGTGAGCACTGGCGTCGAGAACCTGTATCTCGCCCCAGGGAGCCCTAACCTCTACGCGACCCAGATAGAGCTCCTAAACGACGTCGGCATGCAGTTCAAGCTGAAGAAGAAGCTCAAGGACGTCTCCGGGTTCGACTACGTCATAATAGACACGCCGCCGTCGCTTGGACTCCTCACCATAAACGCGCTGACGGCCTCATCGCACGTCATCATACCCGTCCAGACGAACCACTTCGCCCTTGACGGCGTGGAGAAGCTCATGAAGACCGTCAAGAAGGTGAGGGAGGAAATAAACCCCGGCCTCGACGTCAAGGGCCTCGTCCTCACCATGTACGACAAGAGGAGCCGACTCTCGGGGCACATAGAGAGCCACGTGAGGGAGAAGTTCAGGGACAAGGTCTTCTCGACGGCAATACCTATAAACGTGGACCTGGCCATATCGCCCTCAAGGCACGAGCCCATCATAGTCTCAAACAAGGAGAGCAGGGGGGCGTATGCCTACCTGAACCTCGCAGAGGAGCTTCTCCAGAGGGACGGTGTATAGGATGGACCACGTTGAATTCTTCGGGCAGTTCGCAGGGAAGGTCTGGAAGGCGCTGAGCGCTCAGGGACCGAGGAGCCTGACCCAGCTGCAGAAATCCACGGGCCTGTCGCTGAAAGAGGTCAGCATGGGCATCGGATGGCTCGCAAGGGAAGGCAAGATAAAGTCCAGCGGCGATGACGGCTTCCGCGCGGCCTTCGAGCTGAACGAGTAGAGTGCGCATTCCGCTTTTTAATTTTTCCTACAAGTATCTATCATCATGAAGAAAAATGAAGATTACGTCACCATAGAGGCCTTCCTTGAGGAGATGGTCACAATCATCAACTCCAGGCTTGAGAAGCAGGACCAGAGGATATCCGGCATCGAGTCGGGGACGGCCTCAATGAAGAAGATGATAGAGAGGCTATCGCGCGAGAGGAACCTGAAGATAGACAAGTCGGTCCTCAAGGTGATAAAGCAGTAAGATGTTATGGAACCGGCTCTTCTGGGCATTCTTCGCTCTCACAGAGTCAGCGCTCATCGCCATACTCACGCTTGACTTCTCCTATCTCCACGTTGCCGGAGCCTTCCTCGTGCTCCTGATGGGCTCATGGAAACTCATGGAGGATGCCCGGTGCGCCAAGAAGGGCGGGCGCGGGAATCACAGGGTGAGAAGGGACATTCTCAACAAATTAAAGAACTGACCACAAACTATCTTCATGAGCCGATATCTCCTCAGGGACCGCCTTTCGGAGAGGTCTTACTTCCTCGCCAACAGGAGATGCTTCCTCTTCAGGCATGCCGACTCAGGGTTCAAGAGCAAGTGGTCAGGTCTGTGGGGCAGGGAACTAAAGTACATAGAGTACTTCGCCTTCAGGGCAGGAGATGAGTGGCTCTCGGAGAAGAACGTAGAGAGCACCGAGTACGATTTCTGCAAGTGCGTGCACACCTACAGGACGCCCGACGGAAAGTCCAGGGAGACCCTGTTCATACCCGAGGGAGGCGACTGCCTCATGCTGATGTTGGAGCTTCCGAAGCCCGCGGAAGTGGAGCTGAAACTCGCCGTGAACATACGGCGGATAGGCGAGAACGAAACCGCAAGGAGGTACAGGACGTGCCCAAAGGAAGGGCACATAGAGGTATCCAACGGCCTCGGCAAGATCTTCATAAGCGGCCCCGGGGACACGGCATTCGAGCGTGGCGGGAGGATGGAAGCCCACGAGCCCTCCGGGGAGAGGGAGAACTACTATCTTCCTGGCAAGATAACGTGCAGCGGCAAGAAGGTAGTGTTCTGCATCGGTCCGCAGATGGCAAACGCAAAGGGATTCGATAGCTTGCTCACAGAGAAGGAATCCGCCTACTCCGCAATCACGAAGGGCCTGGTGGAGTGCAGCGACAAGGGACTTGAGAAGGCGTTCAACTCCGCAGTGCTCTGCACCGAGCTCCTCAGAAAGGACTGGGGGTTCTGCGCCGGCCTGCCATGGTTCCAGCAGGCTTGGGGAAGGGACGCTCTGTGGTCCCTTCCCGCCGTCATATCATCCGGGCAGCACGAGGCTGCGAAGGAGACGCTGCTCATGTTCTCCTCCGCATCGGAAGACCGGGTGCCTAACTTCGTCTCCAAAGACATGGGAAAATCGATAACCTCCATTGATGCGACACTGCTCTGGCTCATATCCCTCGAATCTTACCACAGGTCTACGAACGACACGCAGCTTCTAGGGAAGCTCCACGGGCGCATAAATCAGTACCTGTCTTTCCTCTATTCAAGGACCAATTACGGCTTCCTCGACCACGACAAGGAAGCGAGCGAGACGTGGATGGACACGCTGAGGAGGTGCTGCAATGCGGTTGAGATACAGGCTCTCTACTACAGGGCGCTTCTCTCCGCCTCCTACCTCCTCGGGGAGATTGGCGACAAGACCGCCTCGGAAGAGGCATCGTCCCTTTCTGAAACCATAAAGGAGAGGTTCGACAGGGACTTCTTCGCAGAGGGCTTCTACGCCGACAGGATAGGACCGGACGGGGCCGTCCACAGGAAGACCGCAAACGCCATAGTCCCCGCGTTCACCGGCCCCGGAGCCATGTGGAAGGACATCCTCGATGAAGCGGAAAGCGGGGAATTCTCCTGCGGGAAGGGCGCGAGGACTCTCGCCAAGTCGGAGGAGGACTACGAACCGGGTGGCTACCACACAGGCTCCGCGTGGTCCCTGACAACCGGATGGATGGCGGCAGCAGAATTCCTGCGCGGCAGGCCTGAGAAGGGATGGAAGACGCTGAAGAAGATGATCGGTGACATGGACTGCGACGGCATAGGATGCATCGGAGAGTGCTGGAATGCAGAGACTTCGGAACTCACGGGATGCCAGCTGCAGCTATGGGGGGTGGCGTTTCTCATAAGGGTGGTAGACGAGTTCATGCTGGGGATAGAAGCGGACGCACCGCACGGCGAGATACGGGTCAGGCCGTCCATGCCAAAGGCCGTGGGACGCATCTCACGGAGGATAATGCTTGGGAACAGGAGAGTCGGCCTCACGTTCGAAAGAAGGAACGGCGAAATCAATGTCACGTCAAGTGACAGGTCAGTCAAGCTCATTAAGAAGTGAAACCAATAAATTCTAAGGTGGGCGCAATCAGCGACATAACACTTCTGGAGGCCAGCTACGAGGTCGCGAACAAGGTCGGGGGAATATACACCGTCCTTGTGTCAAAGATGTCATACGCCCTCCAGGCCGCCGGGGAATACTACGCCGTGGGGCCTTACGTCGAGGCCAGCGCAAAGAAGGAGTTCCGCGAGGAGAAGCCCCCCAAGGCACTGCAGCAGGCTTTCGACGAAGCCGCCTCAACGCACGGAATCAAATGCCGTTTCGGCACGTGGCTCATTGAGAAGAGCCCGAAGTGCATACTAGTGGACCCGGGAGCCCAGGCGGCAAGGTGCGACGAGATAAAGCACGGGCTCTGGGAGGAGCACGGCATAGACTCGTGGGGGACCGACGGCTGGTTCAACGACCCCGTCGTGTGGTCTAAATGCGCGGGAATAGTCATAGAGGCGATGGGCAGGAAAGGCGCATTCAAGCACAGGCCCGTCGCGCATTTCCATGAATGGCTGAGCGGCGCGGGCCTCCTGCATGTCAAGTCGTCCGGCGTGGACATCCGCACGATATTCACCACGCACTCGACGGTCCTCGGGCGCTCCATAGCGGAGACCGGGAAAGAAGACCTCTACTCATTCATAAAGCATGGCCGCTCCGGGAAGGGGACACCCCCTGACAAGAAGGCATACGAATACAACGTGCAGGCGAAGCACCTGATGGAGAAGGCCTGCGCCAAGAACTGCGACGTATTCACCACGGTCTCCCAGACCATGGCCACGGAATGCGAGCACATCCTCGGCAGGAAGCCCGACGTGGTCCTCCCAAACGGCCTGGACATGAACAAGTTTCCGTCCCCAGGCAACGTCGTGAAGATGCACGAGACCCACAACGAGAAGATGAAGGACTTCCTCCTCGGCTACTTCCTTCCATATTACGAGATAGATGTCGACAAGGCGATGATATGCTTCCTATCTGGAAGGTACGAGTTCAGGAACAAGGGGATAGACGTTTTCATAGACGCACTCGCCAAGCTCAACGGAAGGCTTAGGAAAGAAAGAAGCGGGAAGACCGTTGCGGCGTTCATATGGGTGCCCGCCCACACAACGGGAAAGAAGCCTACCGTCGTGGAGAACCTAGACGTGTTCGAGGACGTCGGGAAGGCCATAGACGAGGAGAAGGAGCGCATCGAAAGGAACATACTCAGGTCGTTCATAAAGGGAGAGCCTCCGAAGAACGAGAAGGTCCTGGACATGGAATTCATAAGGAAGCTCATGAGCCTCGGCGAAAGGCTGAAGAGGATGGGCGGCAAGACGCCCCCCATCACACCTTTCGAGCTTCCGGGGGAGAACAGCATAACGCAGGCGCTCGCAAGAGGCGGCCTTCTCAACCGGAAGCAGGATCCGGTGAAGGTCATATACTATCCGGCATACCTTTCCGAGGACGACGGCCTGCTGGAGATGAAGTACTACAACGCCATGGCGGCCTGCGACATGGGAATATTCCCATCATATTACGAGTCCTGGGGGTACACGCCCCTGGAGGCCGCGGCCCTGGGACTGCACTCGGTCACGACTGACCTAAGCGGATACGGGATGTTCATAAAGCCACATCTTGCCGGAGGAGACAAGAGCATCACCGTCCTGAGGAGGGACGGCGTGAGCCCGGGCGACACCGCAGCAGAGCTGGAGAGGCTGCTTTACGACGTGTGCATGATGAGCCCCGAGGAGGCAGAAATGTCCCGGGCGAAGGCAAAGGAGCTCTCTATGCTTGCCGACTGGAAGGAACTCTACAAGAACTACACCCGGGCATACGAGATTTCGCTCAACGGGCGCTGATGGCTACTTGAGCCTTGCCCTGAGGTCGGACATGACATTCATGTAGTTCATGAAGGCGTCGTAGGGCGTGTCGTAGTGGTTGAAGTACTTGTGCACGTCACCGTCCGCGAACCACTTGGTGCACATGTAGTAGAAATGGTCGGAGGTCTGCAGCTTCCTCCACACGTCGAGGAGCTTCGCATCGCCGCTCCTGCGGACTAGCGCCTCCAGGGACTTGAGCTGCTCGAATGTATGCTTCTGCATCCCGTTCTCGAGCCACGCGCTGATGTCCCTGTGGACGTCAGCCCACGAGCTGAGATAGGGCACGTCGAACTCCCCCACGGGCTTGAACTCCCTCGCTGCCTCGGCGAGGGTCATGAAGCTGACGTTCCCGTGCCTGAGGCACTCTGCCGGGAGGTGGTGAAGGAAGTCGAATATCCCCGTCTCCTTCCACTGGTGCTCTCCAAAGGTCTCGTAATCCATGAACAGGTTTATCAGCTGGCCGTCGGATGAGGAAATCCATGAGGCGAACTTGTCTGCCGTGAGGGGCCACTCCTTCCACTCCCTCGAGGAGAACCTGAAGGCTATGTCATCGCTGAGTTTGTAGTTTCTCAGAAACACCTTCATCCCGGCCCCCCTGGCACCGTACAGGTAGTTCGGAGACCTCCAGCCGAGAACATGGTCGAGGCCCTCGGCGACGATGGCGTCGTATCCCATGTCCTCCACGGCGCTCGCGACATCGTTGCTGTACATAGCCTCGGTGTTCCTGAACACGTTTGTCCTGACGCCGAAGGCCGACTTGACCTTCTTCCTGTGCAGCTTCACCTGGTCATGAAACTCCTTCCTGGAGATGAGGTATGCAAGGCTGTGGTAATAGGTCTCGTTGAGGATGCCAACGCACCCAGTGTCGAAGAGCTTCCTGAAGGACTCGAGGACATCGGGGAAGAATCTCTCCAGCTGCTCTATGAGTATGCCGCTCAGCGAGAAGGACACCTTGAACCTTCCGTCGTGCGCCTCTATGAGCTCCAGAAGCTTCGCGTTAGTCGGAAGGTAGCATTTCCTCGCCGCCCTCTCGAGATAGAACCTGTTCCTCTCGTCGTCAAAGTATGAATCGCTGTTGCCTATGTCGAACGCCGTGTACTTCCCGAGCCTTATGGGCTGGTGCACCTGGAAGTAGAAGCAGACGGCGGGCATTCAGCCACCCATCATCCTTGAATACAGATTCTGCGTCTTCTCGGCAATCCTGTCCCAGTTCACGCCGTCTATCTCCCTGGTCCCATTGGCCCGCATCTCCTCCCTCATGACGTTGTACCTGAGCATGCCTATTATCTTGTTCGCCATCTCGTCGGTGTCCCAGAAGTCGACCTTCATGCAGTGGTGCAGAACCTCGGAAACGCCGGACTGCTTCGAGATGAGGACCGGAGTCCCCGACGCCATGGCCTCGAGCGCCGTTATGCCGAACGGCTCGGAGACCGACGGCATGACGTACAGGTCCGCCATCCTGTAGTACTCGGATATGCTCTCCTGATAGCCCGCAAAAATCACCCTGTCGGCTATCCCCTCGCTTATAGACTGCTCTATGAGCTGCGGAAGCATGCCGCCCCTTCCCACGACCACGAACTTGACGCCGGCCTCCTTCTCAAGGACCTTCCTAGCGCTTCTCAGAAAGTAATCAGGTCCCTTCTGCATCGCGAGCCTGCCAAGGAAGAGTACCACCCTCTCCCCGGCGCCGAACGCTATCCTTCCGCCTCTGTATTCGGAGGCGTCCACCGCGTTGTGGATGACTTCTATCTTCTCGGGCGGCACGCCGTAGTTTTCGACTATCCTGTTCTTCATATAGGAACTCACGGCTATCACCCTGTCGGCCTCGTACATGCCCTTCCATTCTATGCCGGTTATCCACTCGTTCGGGGATATGGGATTCCTGTCATGCTCTATGGAATGTACGGTGACCACCAGAGGCTTTCCGCTCTTCTTCTTCATCTCGGCGCCGGCAGGGAAGGTCATCCAGTCGTGGCAGTGTATGACCCCGAAGTCCTCCTTCTCGGCGAGCCTGACCGCAAGCTTCGTGTACTTCTTCACGCGACCGTACATGTCACTCCCATAGAGGTCAGCCGCCTTTGACTCGTCGAGCGCGCAGCTTACTTCCAACGACGGGTCGTACGGAACGATGTCGGAGTCAACCTGGAGGACCTTCATGTCACCCGCCCGGACGACCTTGAGGAACTGATGGGCGAATCCCTTTCCCGCGGAAGGCATGACAAAGGTGATGCTCACGTTCCTGCTGCTCAGCGCCTTCGTAAGGTTATAGCAATGTGTCCCAAGGCCTCCAGTCACGAAGGGAGGAAATTCCCAACCGAACATCAGGACCTTCATTCACACCACTCTAAGATAATAAAATGTATATCTGGCTTATTAATGAACTTATCCAATTTACCGCCAAAACAGGCATTTAGCGTTTAAACATTCCGGGCGTATCCTCAAACCCGCCTGAAAACGTACCTTGCCGGCGCCCAGCTGCCGGAACTGCCCCTGAAGCCGCATTTCTGGCACGCTATCCCCAGGAGCACTTTCCTGCCCTTCAGATTCTTCGTCCATACATTCCTAAGAGCCGAAGAGCATGCGGGGCATCTCGAAGGGACGCCTCCCCTCCTCGTGGAGACATCCACCTTCACCCCGGGCATCAGCGAGGCCACCTCTCTCAGCCTGCGACCGGTCACCGAATACTCGGGATCGACCTTCCTAAGCTCAGCGCTCACAAGAAGCATGAATTCCTTCTGGGACCTCACGGGACGGCCCCTGAGGACCGACTTTATCACGAACTCTATGACATCCCTTTTTGGGATTCTCATGATTCCGTTTTGTATCGGTGTAATAAATCTTAGCACTTGACTGCCTTGCCTTTCAGCGAGGCTATATTCCGGGAAGACGTCAGGAACATGGCGGTCCGCAGCTCAAGCAACACCTGCTCAAGCGCCTTCTTCACCGATTCTGGAGAGGAGACGGCCGGCTTCAGTAGCGGAAGGGCCATCCCTGCAAGGCCCGCCCCCAGGGAAAGCGCCTTGGCGACGTGAATCCCGTCCCTGATGCCGCCGGAGGCTATCAGCGGGACCCTCACGGCCTTCCTGCACTGGACGAGGGATTCGGCGGTCGGGATTCCCCACTCGAAGAACTTATCGAACGGCGTGCCGCCGATGAGTGAATCGACCTTGACCCAGCTGGTACCACCGGAACCGGCAACATCTATCGCATCCACGCCGACTACTTCAAGCTTCCTCGCGACTTCGGCTGATATGCCACAGCCGACTTCCTTCGCAATCACGGGTATGGAGATTCCGGACTTCAGCTCCTTTATCGCATGCAGGACGCCCTTCCACTGGCGGTGCCCGCCCTCCTGGGCAACTTCCTGGGCGGGATTAAGGTGGACTGCAATGGCGTCAGCACCGATTGCCTCCATTGCCTTCCCTATCCTTTCCGGGCTGTAGCGGAGTATGTGAGAGGCGCCTATGTTTCCCACGAGGAACACGTCGGGGGCGACATCCCTGACGCTGAAGGTCTTCGAAAGCGGCGGGTTCTCGAGCATGGCCCGCTGCGAGCCTACCCCCATGCCTATGCCCAACTCCTGCGCCGCGACAGCGAGGTTCCTGTTTATCCTGCGGCCTTCCGGCGTCCCGCCGGTGATGGCCTCTATGAAGAGCGGTGCCCGGAACTTTCTGCCCAGGAACTCCGCCGAGAGATCTAGGTCATCCCAGTCCATCTCGGGGAGCGCGCTGTGGGTGAAGGAGTAATCGCCGAAACCGTTGCCCTTCCAGAACTCGACGTCCTCGTCGAGGCAGACCCTTATATGGTCCTTCTTCCTCTTTTCGGTGCCCATAGATAAAGATTCCGCCGCGATTTTAAATATCATTTGCCGATGACGGTCCCCGTCACCTCTTCCCCGGCAAGCGCCTTCCTGACCCTTCCAGGAACGTTGCCGTTCACTATGAGGCACCTCGTGCCAATGCCGAGAAGCCTCTCTACCTTCCCGAGCATCCCGCCGGTGACATCCACGTTAGAGGAGCCCGAAAGCGACTTCCTGACGTCGTGGAAGGACGATTCGTCCACACTCTCTATGAGCTTCGCCCTGCAGTCCACGTTAGGGTCGGCTGTGAATATGCCGTCAACGTCGGTTGCGAAGACCATCGTCCTCGGCCTGAGTCTCCTGGCGAGGTGCTCAAGCACCGCATCCCCGCTGACGACGCTCCCCCCGATCCTGACGTCGGGGACCATGGTCCCGTTCATCACCGGAACAAGGGACTGGCTGGAGTCCCATGCCCTCTTCACAACGTCCAGGCCGAAGGATGCTATCCTCTTCTTCTCCTGGACTATGACTGAGGAGCTGGGGAAGGGGAAGGCCGGAACGCCCTCCTGCCTGAGGATGTCAGAAATCTTCCAGTTGAGGTAGGTGCAGTCGCATATGGTCTTGACGTAGCCCTCGAAGTCCCTCTCGGTCTTCAGGCCATCGTTTATGTCATAATCCTTCACGTTAACGTGGCCGAATGGGCCGGCGCCGTTGACGACGATGAGACCGAAACCGCCGGCCTCCCGTGCGGCGGCTACCTCCTTTGCTATCCTCCTCACTGCGGGCACCCTGACGATGAACCGGCCCTTTGACTTCTCCGTGCACACGGAGCCGCCAATCTTCAGGAGCACCAGGTCCTTCATGTCAATCTCTTGTCGGCGGGCCTTAAAAAATCAGATTTCTTCCTTGATCTTCGCAGTCGCCACCATCGTGAGCGTGCTCACGACGCTCTGGGTCTTCCTGAAGCTGAGCACGAAGTCGTTGAACTCGTTGACCCCGCGGAACTTCATCTTGAATAGCAGATCGTACTCGCCTGTCAGGCCGAAGACCTCCTTCACGTGCCTGTTGCCCAGCACGGAGCTCCCGAGTTTCGTGGAGGGGCTCGTCTTGACGAACATGAAGGCTATGAAGTCCTCGCCGACCTTCTCGTCGTCAAGCTTTATCGTGAAGCCCTCTATGACGCCGTCGGCCTTCATCCTCAATATGCGCTGGTGGACGGTCGTGGGCCTCATTCCCAGCTTCTCCGATATCTCCCTTGATGGCGTCCTCGAGTCCTTCTTCAGCATGTCCAGTATCTGCCTGTCCCTGGAATCCATACGTATATTTTACGTCTTATTATTAAATAAATGGATATTTCACGTCATTTTCACATTTAAATTGTAAATTTTACGTAAAATTCACGTGAAAATATATTAATTCACGTGAGACAACCTGAATAATCAAAGATAAGGTGGTGTTACCAATGGACAAGGGAGATACTTACGAAGTAAAGGATATGGGCCTTGCAGTGCAGGGAAGCATGAAGCTCGACATGGCCGAGATGGAGATGGGAGCGCTCCTCAAGATAAGGGAACGTTTCCAGAAGGATAAGCCCCTTCAGGGGATAACCGTGGGCATGGCGCTCCACGTGACGAAGGAAACAGCGATTCTGGTCCGGACACTTGTGGCGGGAGGGGCCAAGGTGGCCATAACCGGCTGCAACCCGCTATCGACGCAGGACGACGTGGCGGCAGCGCTCGCAAAGGAGGGCGTGAAGGTCTGGGCATACAAGGGCGAAACCAAGGAGGACTACTACAGGTACCTGGGCTACGTGATAGACCAGAAACCCCACATTACGATAGACGACGGGTGCGACCTCGTCTCGGAGATACACTCCAAGCACCCAGAGCTGATACCGGGCATAATAGGCGGGTGCGAGGAGACCACCACGGGAATCATAAGGCTCAAGGCCATGGTGAGGGACAACGCGCTGAAGTATCCCATTGTCGCGGTCAACGACAACAAGACCAAGCACCTCCTCGACAACTACATAGGGACCGGGGAGTCCACATGGGACGGCATAAAGAGGGGAACCAACGTCCTGGTTTCCGGAAAGACCGTGGTCGTCGCCGGGTACGGCAGCTGCGGCAAGGGCGTATCCCTCAGGGCGAAGGGCATGGGAGGAAAGGTCATAGTGACGGAGGTCGACCCCTTCAGAGCACTCCAGGCATTCTACGACGGCTACCAGGTCATGCCAATGGACGATGCCGCCCCACTAGGCGACATCTTCATAACTCTAACTGGGGACAAGCATGTGATAAAGACGAGGCACATGGAGAAGATGAAGGATGGAGCAATAGTATGCAACTCCGGCCACTTCGACATAGAGATAGACTACAAGGGTCTCAAGGACATGTCGAAGTCCATGAGGGAGGTAAGGCCGCTCGTGGAGGAGTTCACGCTGAAGAACGGGAACAGAATACTCTGCCTTGCACAGGGAAGGCTTGTCAACCTATCCCTAGCAGAAGGCCACTCATCGACAGTGATGGACACATCCTTTTGCGGCCAAGCGCTCGCGTGCGAATTCCTGGCAAAGAACAAGGGGAAGCTCAAGCCGGAGGTAATAGAGCTTCCGGACGAGGTGGACCATAACATATCGCTTCTGAAGCTCGCCACGTACGGCGTGAGGATAGACAAGCTTGACGAGGAACAGATAAAATACCTGAACAGCTGGCAGGAGGGGACCTAGGCGCCCTGCTTCCATCTCTTGTAGCCGAACTCTACGCCGAACTGGTCCAGTACCTTTCCCACAAGATGGCCCACCATGTCGTCGATTTCCTTCGGCTTTGAATAGAACGTGAGGACCGGCGGGAGTATGACGCCGCCTGCAAGCGTCACCGTTTCCATGTTCCTGAGGTGGATAAGATTGAGGGGCGTCTCCCTGGCGACCAGCACGAGCTTCCTCTTCTCTTTCAGCGTCACGTCGGCCGCCCGCAGGAGGAGGTTGTTAGTGTACCCCGAGGCTATGCCGCCGAGTGTCTTCATGGAGCATGGGACCACCACCATGCCGTCGGTCCTGAACGAGCCGGACGCGATTGGAGCGAAGAAGTCCTTCCTGTCATAGCTGTAGTCCGCGAGCTTCCTCACATCTTCCGGCTTCATGCCGATCTCGTGCTCCACCACCTTCTCGGCGAAGCTCGACATGACAAGGTGGGTCTCGACCCCGGCCCTTTTCAGCGCCTCGAGCGTCCTCACTCCAAGCACGGAGCAGGAACTCCCGGAGATGCCGACCACTATTTTCATCTTCACGATGAAAGGCTTTCCGGAATGATTTAAAAAGAGAACGTTTAAACATCGTCAGCCGACGGTCACCTTTCCGGACTCTCCGTCGACCTCTACCTTGTCGCCGGTCTTAATCTTTCCCACGTCTATCCTGTCGACGCAGGGTAACCCGGAGATGATAGCTCCTACGGCCACTATGGTCTCTATCTCGGCGTTCACTATGGCTGCGGGAGCGGTCCCCCTCTTCTTCATGTCATACATCACATAGGAGCCCACTGTGCTTCCCTTTCCCGTCGGGAAGACGAACACCTTTCCTGTGATGCTCTGGCCCTCGAGAGGATGCCCTTTCTCCACGATCTTCCCGGTCACGGGGTCGACACCGCCATAGAAAGATATGCCCTCTGAGGACACCAGGGCCTCCCCAGAGGCCTTTCCCTTCGAGACCTTCCTGCCGGAAAGCGTGACGCTCATGAGGTCGCCCCCTTCACTATGTCCTTCATGCCCATGAGCCTGACGGCGAAGTCGTTCTTCCCCCGGCCGTAGAAGCACCCCTTTGCGGAGTCCGTGGCCAGGCACCTGAACCTGCCCTTTATCGGGGCCACGACCATGCAGGTGTCGCATGCGAACTTGGCCCCTGAATCCTCTATGGCCTTCGTGTATCCCATCCTGTCGGCTATGCTCTTGACAGGCCTTGCGACACACACCCACATCTCCTTCTTCACCTTCTTGCCCCTGAGCATCCCGGCGAGCTCTCCTATCTCCTTCAGGCTCAGGTGCGGGCAGCCCACCGCGTATATGTCAGGCTCACCATCATCCGTCATCTCCTTCTTGGCCCCGTCAATATCTTCCTGCGTGACCTTCACTCTCTCACCCGGCACGGCCGTCCTGTCGGGCGTTATGCCCTCCATGTGGAACATCGCCGTGCCCCCGTAGGTGGCAATCGAGGCGCAGAAGCTCTTGAGCTCCTCTATCCCCGCCTTTCCAACACCCCTGATGAGGGGTATCTTCTTTCCTATCTTCTTTCCTATGACGTAGCCGAGGGCGCCGAAATCGGTAACCTCCAATACATTGGCATTGACATCCACCACGACCTGCGCCTGCCTGTCCGCGTCGAGGTGCATGCCGTACTCAGCCGTCTTTCCGGTGAGTGCCGAGGCGAGGGCGCTCGGACCTCCCTCCCTGTTGGTCCTTAGGCCGAGCACGGAATTGGCGTAGCAGACCGCCGAGCTCTCCCCCCATGCGACGTGCTCGCCGAAATGGGGAACGTTCCCCACGAAATAGGGCGTGCACGTGCACGTCGTGACAACACCCATCCGCTCGAATGCCTTTATCACCCTCTCCTGCTTCTTCGCGAAGTCCGCCGGTATGCCGAGATTCTTCCAGTTCTCGACGTCCATCCCGGCCGGATTGAGCGTCGTGAGGACCCTGACCTTACCATCCTTTGCGAGGTCTGAAAGATAATCGAGTCCTGCCTCCCCGAGATTGTGGTAGGAGACCCCCGAGACCTGGACACTTGAGACGTCTATGAGCCTCTTAGCCCCGAATATCTCCCCCAGGGCGACGAGTATCTCCATGCTCTGCCTCACGGCATTGCCCTGCTTTCCGGAAAGCATGTCCTTCTCTTCTGCTGTAAGCTCCATACTACCCCTTAGTCAATTCTCCTTGAAGAATCTTAAAAAAGTTCACGATGTATTCGTAATCAGCTTTCATGAGCTTGCGGCTTTCCGGAAGCTTGATGCTATTCCATCTCCTATCGGACATTGGGATTACGTCCTGCATCTTCATTCTTCCCGCGTTTATGAAAAGTACGTGTCTGTAAACACCGATGACGCCGAAAACATCCTTCCTGTCGGCATCATTAAGTATCTTTGCCTCAATCAGTCTCATCTCTTCCTGTTCCCCGTGATAGTCATGCTGTATTATGGCTTCAAGAACATAAGGTATCTTCTCTTCCGGGAAATTGTTCTTTTCAAGAATGGGTCTTGCAAGCTCGGCTGATTTCTCTCCATGTCTTCCGTTCACATGGTGCCTTCCAAGGTCGTGCAACAGCACAGCAGCGACAAGAACTTCCATGTCGCAGCCTAGCCTCTCCCCCAGACCTTTTGATGTTTCCCATACCCTGAGTATATGGTCTGTCTTATGGGAGGGGGAGGGATTAGGAGCGGATGCTATGGATTCTTCCATCTCATTCAGAAATATGCCATACCATTTCTTCCATGACATGTTCTCACCACCACACCTTACTAATTCTTGGGATTGTATTTTAAATTAGGCCGAAAGCATTCCGAGAAGGGGCGGGAGCGCGTCCACGAGGCTCCCGAAGACCATGTCGCACTCCGGCTCCAGCTCTTCCCTGGAATGTATGCCCGTGGTGACTCCCACGCACTTCATGCCGGCCGCCCTCACGGCCATGACGCCGTTGAGGGAATCCTCGAAGACTATGCAGTCAGACGGGCTCTTCCCCAGGACCTCCGCCGCCTTCAGGAATATCTCCGGGTCCGGCTTGGCCCTCGAGACGTCATCACCCGTGACGAACGTCCTCACGTACCTGTCTATCCCAGTCGACTTAAGCGAATGCTCCAGGTTCTTCCTTGATGTAGAGGTAGCCACGGCCATGTCGACGCCCATGGCGTGAAGCTTCGCCATCATCTCCTGTGCTCCGGGAAGAAGGGATGGCGTTGTTATCCTCCTGTACTCTGCCTGCTTTTCCTTCGCAATCCTTTCTATGTCACGGTCGGTGAAACCTTTCATTTTGTTCTCGGAAACCAATTCCCTGATTATTTCCCTGGACGTCTTCCCAATCTTTGCCAGAAGCTCCTCGTCAGTGAACGGTATGTTATTGCTTCCGAGGATGGTCCTGTAAGCCTCTATGTGGGACTCCTGGGTCCTGACGAGGGTGCCATCGAGGTCGAAAATCACGGCCTTCTTCGATTTCATCATATCAACCAAGGAAATCCTCGAGCTTGACAGCCGGGAACTGCGCCTTCTCGAAATCCTTCCTCTTCTCGCCCACGGGTGCCGTGAGGTCGAATCCCACCTTCGTCGTCTTCCTTGTCATGGGGTCGGAGCTCGGGTCGAGGGAAGATCCTTTCTCGTTCTCCTTCACAACCATGTCCCTGTCCGCCTGGAACCTCGTGGCCATGGCCCATTCGACCTCAAGGGGATTGGACATGTCTATATCGGTGTCCACTATGAAGACGTGCTTCATGGACCTGTGACCCTCGAATGCCGCATCGATGGCACTCTTCCCGTCCTCCTCGCACTTCTTTTGTATCTGGACTATTCCGTGCAACCAGGAGCAACCGCCGGGATTCACGCTCACGTCAACGCATCTGACACCGGCCGCATTCACTTTCGTGAATATGGTGGGTTCCCTGGGCATCCCCATGAGTATCCTGTGCTCCAGCTTCCCGGGAAGGAGCGCGTGCCAGATGGCGTCCTTCCTGTGGGTAATCTTCCTCACCTGAAAGACCGGCTCCTGCCTGACGACGTCGTAGGTCTCCGTGAGGTCCACGAACGGCCCCTCGGCCGCCCTTTCCTTGAGTATCCTCCCCTCGATGACGAACTCGCAGTCCGCCGGAATCTTGAGGTCGCACGTCTTGGCCTTCACGGTCTTCAGGGGCTCTAGCGCGTTGGCTATGTGCATCTCGTCCACATCTGGCGCGACTGACATAGAGGCCGCGAGGAGCACGTTGGGGGAGCATCCGACGCATATCACAGCGTCAAGCTCGCCCCCCGAATCGTTGAGTGCAGTGTCGAGGTCTCTCTTAGGGACCACCCTTATGCTGAACCTGTCCTTTGCTATCTGCATGGACCGGTGGTAGTCGAGGTTCTGGACGCCGTTCTTCTTCCTTATGACAAAGACACCCGAGCTTATGTAGTTGCCGCCGTCCTTTGCACAGTGGAAGAGTATCGGAAGCTTGTCCAAATCGACATCCTCCATCTCCACTTCCTGGCAGGGAGCTGACAAGACGGCCTCCGGCTTTACCGGCCTTGCGAGAGCGCCTATCATCTTCTGCACGAGGTCATTTTCCCTGACGCCGAAATAGGCGGCGAACGCGGCCTTGGAAACGCAGAGATTGCCCGCTACCCTGAAGGCGCTTTCCTTCACATTCTCCAGAAGGACAGGCCGGTCCCCGAGCTCCGCCAGTATCGCGGAGGCCTCGAGCTTCTTTGAAACGGGCTTTGAAATCTTCACCAGCTTGCCGTCAGAACCCATCTTGTCGACAAAATCGCGAAAGGCCATGTTTTCACTGATAATAAATAATCGCAACCGTTAAAAAGCTTAGCTCCAAAAGACAATATGGGGTGTCGATACTCTTGAGACGGAAGAGGGCCGCTATACTCGATCTCGATGGCACGCTCATAGATTCAAAGACCGAGTTCTACAACAGGATAAAGGAGACCTGGGAAAGGCTATACACCGAGCCTTTCATGGAAATAGAGGACTTCCACCCAATAAGGTGCAAGTACGAGCTCACGTTCATTCCGGAGTTCTACGCGTATTCAAGGATGTTCATGGACAACGGCGGAAAGATTCCAGAGAACCCGAAGCTGACGCAGGAGATGGTTGCTGCAGGCCTGAATTCCGCCGATGCCAAAAGGTTTGCGTCGGAGTTTGAGAGGGTCAGGATGGAGAAGATGAAGGATGGCGACCTCTGGATAGCGGAATCCCCGCTATACAAAGGAGTCGACATACTCATGGAGGAGCTGAAGAACAGCAACTTCACCGGGTTCGTGGTGACAACAAAGATGGGAGAAGCCGCCAGGAAGCTCGTGGGGCACCACGGATTCTCGAATGCCATAAAAGGAGTCTACGGAGGCGAGGATGGGGGAAGGAAGCAGCAGTACGCGAAGCTTTCCGCAAAGGAGGGCATAGACTTCGCCGACATGGCGGTGTACGACGACCTTCTCCGGAACCTCGAGACGGCCGAGAGCATGGGAATGAAGGCCATAGGTGCATCCCAGGGTTATGGTAACACGTGGGGGATGACACGCGAAGGCTTCTACCATGTCCGGCCGGAGCAGCTGATGTCGGCCCTGCAAAACGAGTTCAGGCTAACCGCCTAGGACGGTCGTCATTGCCCTGTATCCCATGGCTTCTATCGCGGCCGCAACCTTCTCCTGGAGCCCCTTTCCCGGCGTAAGGCATATCGTGTATCCGCCGCGGCCGGTGCCGGATATCTTCGCGCCGAGGGCGCCGGCGGCATTCGCTGCTGCTATTATCTCCTCGGCTTCCCTGCACGAGAGGCTCATCTGCCTTAGCAGGTCGTGGTTCATGTCCATGAGCTTTCCGACCTTCACCAAATCGCCACCCTCCAACGCATTCTTCGCAGAAGCAGCAATCCTGCTGTAGTCGGAAAACAGCTTCCCGAATTTCCCGGGGTCCTCTTCCTTCTGCTTCCTGACGTCTGCGACGATCTCCCTGGTCTCCTGCGATATGCCTGTGCTGCCAAGCACCACCTCCACGGGATTCGGAAGCCTTATGCGCGCCATGGTGTTGCTGCCACCCCCCGACATGTCCTTGACGAACCACAGGAGACCGCCGTAGGTGGCGCAGGTGTTGTCTATGCCGCTGGGCGTCCCCGCAGAACCCTTCTCAGCCTCGTAGGATATGGCGTTTATCTTCTCGTCGTCCAGACCGAGCCCGTAAAGATCCGAGAAGGCGCGCGCAACCGAAGTCGCCATCGCGGCGCTTGCGCCTATGCCGCTTGTGCAGAAGAGGTCTCCAGAAAGAGTTATCCTTACAGGGTTCTCCACGACGTCAATCTTCATGAACTCCATGAGGAGCTTCATGGACCTCTCCATCTCGCCCTTCTTCTTCTCCTTGTAGCCTTCGGTAGCAGGGCGACTGTCGACAAGCTCGTATCTGTCCGACGGCTCTATCTTCGCAACCGTCCTGTCGCCTATCGCGGAAGCTATCGACGGCAGGCCGTAGACGACGAAATGCTCGCCGAAGAGTATGATCTTGCCAAAGCCGGAGCCATTCCCAACCTTACCAGCAGGAGCGGACATTCACATCTCCCTTTCGACCATGAAGTCGGCGAAGGCGTTCAGCTTTGCCTTCGCCTCGTTCTCCTCCAGAAGAGGCTCAACGTCATTCCATGCGTTCCTGACCATCTTCCTCGCGTACTCCTTCGAGTACTCAACGGAACCCGCCTTCTTGATTATGCCTACGGCCTCCTCTATTATCTTCTGGTCCTTGGTGTGCATGTCAAGTATCTCTATGAGCCTCTTCCTTGCGGCATCATCTGAGTTCTTGAGCGCGTGTATTACAAGAAGCGTCCTCTTGCCCTCGTTTATGTCATCCCCTGTCTCCTTTCCCCAGCCCCTTCCCGGCGCGATGTTCAGTATGTCGTCCTGTATCTGGAAGGCGACTCCAATCGACTCGGAGAACCTCCCGAGCTTGTCCTCAAGCTCCGTGCTCCCATCGTTCAAGATGACCGCGAGCCTCGCAGAGAGCCTCGCAAGCACGCCTGTCTTGTATGCGCACATCTGCAGGTAGTGGGGCTCCTCTATGTTGTCGGCATCGGCCAGTCCGTTGTGCCATGCTATGTCGGAGCCCTGACCGTAGTGTATCCTTATCATCTCCTCTATCGTGGCGTTGTAGGCCCTCAGCATGGTCTTCTCAGGTAATTTCCCGGAGTTCTTCATGAGCGGCGCGAAGGCGAGGAAGTACATGAAGTTGCCGGCGTTTATCGCAACGTCGACCCCGAAGAGCTTGTGGGTGCAGGGCTTGTCCCTCCTGAGGTCGGAATTGTCTTCGACGTCGTCCACCATTATCGAGCCCTCGTGCAGGAGCTCAAGCGTCGCCATGAAGTCCTTGACCTTCTCTTCATCGCCACCGAGGGCATCGTTGAAAAGCAGGAATAGAGCCGGCCTCCATCTCTTGCCTCCCCTCGAGAGGAAGTCCCAGACGGGGTCGGCCAGGGTCTTCTGCACGGCGGCCGTCGTGTAGGCGTAGGTGGGCTTTCCCAGCAGCCATCCTATGTATTCCTCGTCCAGCTTTTCTGGGAGGTATTTCCTTATGACCCTGTCTATCTCACCTTTCTTGCCTTCAAGAAACCGCAATATGTCCGAACTCATACTGTGTATATGAATTGATTATATTTAGAGGTTACGGTCCACGGAAAACGCGCGTCCCGCTAAAATTTTAAAGCATGCGCTGACAAGAATATAGTATGCCAACACCGCCAGCGCAGCCAGCGAGCACGAAAGCCGCAATGGGAATGGAAAGGGTATCCACGGGCATACAGAAGCTCGATCCCATCATCGAGGGAGGCTTCGAGAAGGGCGGGGTCGTCATGGTAACCGGCGGGACCGGCACGGGAAAGACCATTTTCTCCCTCCACTTCATGTGGGAGGGCCTGCAGAAGGGAGAGCCCTGCGTCTACTTATCCCTGGAGGAAGAGCCCGAGGAGATAAAGGCGGACGCCAGGCAGTTCGGCTGGGACCTCGACGCCTACGAGAAGAAGGGCCTCTTCAGGATAATATTCCACGACCCGTTCGAGACCGACGTCAGCTCAGTAATAGTCAACCAGATAGAGTACATAAAGGCAAAGAGGCTCGTCGTGGACTCCATATCGATGCTAGGCCTCTACATGAAGGACCAGGCGACAGTCAGGAAGCAGCTGGGGAAACTGATGAAGGCCGTGAAGAACACCGGCTGCACGACGCTTCTCATATCGGAGATAGTAGAGGACAGCAAAGCGCTATCCAGGTTCGGCGTCGAGGAGTTCGTGGTCGACGGTGTCGTTGTCCTCAACTACCTAGGCATAGGGGACGACAACAACCGCAGCATGCAGGTAAGGAAGATGAGAAGGACAAAGCACGGGAAGGACATATATCCCTACAAGATAGGGCCCAAGGGGATAGAGATAGCCTCCGGCGGCCTTCCCGTCATGATGAGAAAGTAACCCACCAAAATGCTAGACTTCATCTCTTTATGAATTTCTGCGTTGCTGTGCGGCCCTTCGCCGTCTCCACCGTGACAAAGTAGCATCCGGTGGGGAAGTCCCCGACATCGAGCCTGTAAATGTCGCTCTCCACCCCGGTCATGTCGTACTTGACCATCTTTCCCGCGACATCGAAGACACGCACTTCCCTTATCATGTCATCGTCGGGTATATCTACTGTCAGCATGCGGTCCGCGGGATTCGGGTATGCCTTCATGCCGTCAGAATACCGTCTGTCGTTTATCCCGGTCTGCGTCCCCTTCTTTCTCACGAAAAGGTCTATGTTGAGGTCTTCAGCGGGTCCCGGTGCAGCTATCTTGTTTTTCGCAAACGCCTGGTCAGGCGAGGTCTCATAGCTTGTGGTGTCCCCGTCCACTCCGAACCTGAAGTACAGGCTGTCTCCATCCGTAAATCCCTCCTTCTGGGGCGTTCCCGCAAGGTCTCTCTGGATGTGGTTCACGGAGTACATGGTGTCCCCGTCGTAATAGAGCGTCGAACCTCTACCGACGAACATGTCGTCGTCCGTTTCGGGTGTCCCGTTGTCGCTGAAAACGTCAATCCTAGCCCCTTCAGGTATCACCATACCCTGCCCCGACACATCACCGTATGCAGAGCATGTCCCTTCCTGGGCATAGGCATTCCTTGACAAACCCACGCCTGCCGCAATCATACCCAACGGAATCAACCACGACGCTTTCATCTTCATCATCCCCTCATGCCAGGTCCACCACCAACTGGGCGTCCTGGTTCATTGTTATGTAGAACGGGAGACTCCCGTCTATTTCGTGCAGCGTGTTTAGGAAGGCCGGCCTGTCCGGATTGTACACAAGCCACCTAGTCCCGTCGCATGCAATCTCGCACTCGCTCTCCGTGAGCCCCACGCAGACGGCGTCCACGTCGCAATATATTGACGGGTCATGAACCCTGACTACGTCATACTTGCCTTCGACAGAGGAAAGAACAGACGTCACTGCGGTATCCTCGGGAGCAGACGGAAGGTTCACTGTGTTCGCCCCGTAGAACAGATACTGTTTGTATGTGCCAGAGACCGGAACATCGTTGACCGTAACCGTCCACGTGACGCTGTCGTCGCCAATACCATCCGTGACGCTTACACTCACTGTGTGCGTTCCCTGGTCATCGTATCCAGGGTTGTATGCATAACCGTTCGAGTATGACACCTCATCGCCATCCAGCCTCCAGGTGTAGTAGAGAGTGTCGCCGTCAGGGTCGGAAGCCGCAGCTGCGAAAGCAAGGCTCGTTGCCTCGTCAACAGAAGGTGTGGTGTCAGTCGGCGTGTATGAGCCTATCACGGGAGCCCTGTTCACGTCTTTGACCGTAATGACGAACGTCTCCTCGTCGCTTCCGCCGTACCCGTCTGTCGCCTCTATCACGACTGTCCTCTGCTCGTCTGCATGGTTGGAATCCCAACCGGGAGAGTATGAGTAGACGCTCCCCGAGATGCTGCCCACGCCTGACTTCACGGAAAGATGAACAGTCTGCCCGTCAGGGTCAATTGCACTCACCATGAACGAGAGGGAACTGCCTTCATTCACCTGCTTGTCGCTTATGGGCGATATGACAGGATCCGTGTTCTCCACGCATTCACCTGACGTGCACTGGAAGCCGCACGTCTGCTGGAGTACATCATCGCTGGACTGAGAGCATGACGCGGTCGGAAGGCCGGGGTCGTTGCAGGTGTAGGTCCTGTAGGTCCTGAGCACGTCGAGGCCGGAGCAGAAGGCATCGCCTATGTAGCCGTCTGTGCCGCAGTCGGAATCCTGGTTGCATATTATCTGGACGTCGTGGACCGTGACCGTCCAGGACTGCGTGTCGAAGAGCTTGCCCGGGTCGGAGACGTTCACGAGCACCGTGTGGGTGCCGGAGTCGCTGAAGCCGGGGTTGTATGAATAGGACGCCGACGTGGACCTCACGACACCGTCAAGCTTCCACACATAGGAAAGAGTGCTGGAATCGGGGTCTGTAGCAGAGACGCTGAAGGAAAGGCTCCCGCCCTCATTGACGTCGGGCGTCGTGTCACTAGGGCTGTAGGAGTTTATGACTGGGGCCCGGTTGACGTTGTTGACGACAAGGGACCAGCTGTGGGTATCCTGGTACGTCCCGTCAGAAACCGCTATCGTGACTGAGTATATGCCGAAAGATGAATAGTCGGAGCTGTAAAGGTACGAAGACGACGTGGAGACCGTATCACCGTTAAGCTTCCATGCATATGTGAGGGGATCTCCATAAGGATCTGAAGCCGTGACAGAGAACTGCTGACTGCCACCCTCGTTGATTGTGACTGTCGGGGTCACGGGCGAATATGTGTCTATCGTTGGCGCCTGATTGCTGACGCACGAGGAGTCAACGCACTTGTAGCTGCAGGTCTGCTGAGTTACTTGGCTGTCCGTGTGCGAGCAAGACGCCGACGGGAGCCCGGGATCGTTGCAGGTGTAGGTCCTGTAGGTCTTGACAACGTTGAGACCGGAACAGGATGCATCGCCTATGTAGCCGTCTGTGCCGCAGTCGGAATCCTGGTTGCATATTATCTGGACGTCGTGGACCGTGACCGTCCAGGACTGCGTGTCGAAGAGCTTGCCCGGGTCGGAGACGTTCACGAGCACCGTGTGGGTGCCGGAGTCGCTGAAGCCGGGGTTGTATGAATAGGAGGAGGATGTAGAGACCTGGATTCCGTCAAGCTTCCATGAATATGACATCGTATCTGAATTGGGGTCAGTCGCGGAGACGCTGAACTGGAGGCTTCCGCCCTCATTGACATCGGGCGTCGTGTCACTAGGGCTGTAGGAGTTTATGACGGGAGCGCTGTTTGAGACTATCTCGGCAACTCCGCTCTCCGTTGTGACGCCGCCAAGCGAAACGAGGTCATCGTCTATGAGCTCGTAGCTGCTGACTGCTATGGTAGTCGAGCCGTCTGCAATCCCCCTGAATGTTATGACCACAAGCGGGTCATCTCCGGAGACGCCGCTGGAGATACCGAACCTCGTGCTGTCGTATTTGACCAGCCCGTTAGCGTCATCTATGCTTATTATGGGAAACGTGTTCGCGCCGTCGCTTCCGAGGAAGTCGCCCTCAACCGCATTGGTTGCCGTAAGCACGTCGCTGTCGTAAGTGACCCTTACCGAAGCGCCGAAAATCTTCTCCAGGGTGTCGAGGTTTATGCTGACCTGGAAGTCCGTCCCGGGCCCTTCAGTCGTGCTCACCGGATAAACGTAAAGCCTTGCGCCTCCGGCAGCCATCCCGGCGAATATGCTTTTTCCATAGTTCTCGCCGACAGTCTTGAGGTCGTAGATGTCGACTATCCCGTCGT
>CAZTRL010000010.1:0-31365 GCA_964616715.1 uncultured archaeon
CCTGGCCGCCGAGCCTCATGGTGCCGCCCTTCTTGTAGACGTTCCTCTGGCTCGGGAGCAGGTCTATCAGCGGATGGGCGGGCGACTTCTCCATCTCCGTGCTGTTGGCGCCCTTCAGCCCGCATACGCTCCTGGCGAACTCTATGCTCGCCAGCTGGAATCCCAGGCAAAGCCCCAGGAACGGTATCCCCTTCCTCCTGGCGTAGCCTATGCACTCAATCTTGCCCTCGGTGCCCCTTGAGCCGAAGCCGCCCGGGACTATGATCCCGTCAACGCCCTTGAGCGCCTCCCCGGCCTTCACCTTTCCCTTCTCTATGTCCGTGGTCTCTATCCACTTTATCCTGACCTTGCAGCCAACCACGCCCGAGGCGTGCCTGAGCGCCTGCTCTATCGAGACGTAGGAGTCGTGGAGCGCGGTGTACTTGCCCGTCATGGCGACAGTTATCTCCTTCTCCGCGGAGTTCATCCTCCTCAGTATGGCCTTCCAGTCCTTGAGGTCCCTTTCCGGAGGCACCTTAATGCCGAGCATGCCCATTATCTTGGTGTGGACGGACTGCTCCTCGAGGACCACCGGAAGCTCGTATATGTTCTTCAGGTCGTGGCCCCGTATTATGTCGTCCTCGCAGACCCCGGTGAAGAGCGCAATCTTCTCCACAATCTTCTTCTCTATCGGAACCTCGCACCTCAGGAACACGAAGTCCGGCTGTATGCCTATCTCCCGCAGCTTCTGGACGGACTGCTGGGTGGGCTTGGTCTTCTGCTCGCCTACGACCTTGAGTATAGGTATGAGCGTGCAGTGGATGAACACCACGTCCTCCTCCATCGAGAGCTGCCTGAGAGCCTCCAGGAATATGAGGTTCTCTATGTCGCCGACGGTCCCGCCGACCTCTATGAGCTCGACGTCCGCCCCGGCGCTCTCCGCGACCCCCCTGAACCAGTCCTTGAGCTCATCGGTTATGTGGGGTATGAGCTGGACGGTCTTCCCCAGATAGTCGCCGTTCCTCTCCCTGTCTATGACCTTCTTGTAGATCTTCCCCGTGGTTATGTTGGATTCCGACTTCAGGTTGAGGCCCAGGAACCTCTCGTAGTTTCCTAGGTCCATGTCGACCTCGCTGCCGTCATCGAGGACGAAGACCTCGCCGTGCTCTATCGGGTTCATGGTACCTGCATCCACGTTGAGGTAGGGGTCTATCTTTATCGGGACGACCTTGAGGCCTTTCGACTGCAGAAGCTTACCGAGAGAAGCAGTGAAGACACCCTTTCCGAGGCCGGATATCACGCCCCCGGTTATGACGACGAATTTTGTCTTGCCCTTTGCCTTGCATTTCCTCTGCATAATACATTATGCAGGAACGGGTATAAAAAAATTTGGGCACTTCAGTTATTAACAACGGTCGGGTTGACCTCGAGACCGAGCGCCTCAAGCTTCTGCTTGAAGTTTCCGAGGGCGGTGTGTATGTCGTCCTTGTTCCGGGAGCCGGTGCAGATAATCTTCCCCGTCCCGAAGAGCAGGAACGCGACTCTGGGCTCGGTGAGCCTGAAGACCAGACCCGGGAAAGACTCGGGCTCGTACTCGCTGTTCTCGAGGCTGAACGCTATCTCGTCGAGGTTGAGCTTCTCCTTTATGTCTATCTGGGTCGATGCAACTATGTTCTCCACGCGGAGCTCGTACTGCTGCGGTATCTCGAGGCCCAGCGCCCTGAGGTCGCCAACGACTTTCTCTACCGCAATCTTTGCCTTGTCTATGCTCCTGGCACCGGTGCAGACAATCTTTCCGGATGAGAATATGAGGGTGGCGACCATCGGCTCCTTTATCCTGTAGATGACGCCTGGGAACGACTCTGGAGCGTACTCCGCGGCCTCAAGCTCCCTTGAAATCTTCTCGAGAGGTATGTCCTTTCCGAGGGTTGCGAAGACCACGACGTTCTCGACTTTGACGTTGAAACCTGACATAAGACCACTTCTTTTCTAATGCCTATTGAAACGCAAGTTTTTTAAAGGGAAAGGAAACGCCGCGAAACGTTTAAAAGCCTTTCTGGAAGGGCCGGAATTGCGAGCCGCCGCTGCATAAACTACTTATATCAGAAAGCCAAAACTAAGCCATGACGACTGCGCTTTTCGTCGGCAGGTTCCAGCCCTTCCACAACGGCCACCTCAAGGTCATCGAGGGTCTCGCAAGGAGGAACGGGAAGGTGCTGATAATAGTGGGCTCCGCGACAGAGACGGGAACGCCCGAGAACCCGTTCTCCGTGGAGGAACGGATAGAGATGATACGGAGGCCGCTTGAGGCGCGGGGGATAGCGAACTTCGAGATAAGCTCCGTCGAGGACTTCCACGACGACAGGCTCTGGACCACGGCAATAAGGAAGGCCTTCGACTTCGACGTGGCCTACTCCAGGAACCCGTGGACCCTGGAGTGCTTCAGGAGGAACGGGATGAAGGCGAGGAAGCACAGGTTCTTCCACGAGCGCAAGTTCAGCGGCCGCGAGATAAGGAAGAGGATAAGCTCCGGCAAAGCATGGAAGGAACTGGTCCCCGAGGAGGTCCACTCCTACCTTGAGTCCATAGGCGCCGAGGAGAGGATAAGAAGGCTCTCAAGAAACGGAAGAGGCTCATGAGATGGGCCGTGGTCCCCCTGGCCATGCTGGTGCTCCTCCAGCCCGCGGGGGCCTCGACGGTGGAGACTTTCGTGTCGCCGGACTCGTCGTACCCCGCCGCCAGCGGCTTCATGGAGGATGCCACATCCTCAATCATCCTTTCGACATACACGTACGGCTCGCCGGACATGACCCGGCTCCTTCTACGGAAGAAATCCGAAGGCGCCGACGTCAGGGTGCTCGTCGAGAAGTCGCCGGCAGGGGGCGTGCCAGATGACGAGAACATGCTGCTATGCGCCCTGTCAGAAGCCGGGATACCGGTCCTACTCTACGATGGCCCGCTGAAGTACATGCACGCCAAGTACATCGTCAGGGACGGGGAGTCCGTGCTCGTGTCAAGCGAGAACTTCGGCTACTCCGGGTATTTCCCTGACGGGACATACGGCAACAGGGGCTGGGGAGCGGTCATCCACGACGAAGGAACCGCGAAGGCATTCTCCGAGACGTTCTCCGAGGACGCGGGAAACTCCATCCCGTTCTCCTGCGGCATGGAAGACTACACGATTGGCGACTGGGACCCAAACGGCGCCCACGCCCCGGCATACGGCGTGTCCTCATACGACGCGCAGGATGTCGAGTTCATCTCCTCTCCGGACTCCCTGGACGGGCTCCTGGAGATGATAGATTCCGCAAAGGATTACATACTCGTCGAGCAGTTCTACGTATACACGCACTGGGGCTCGCCTACATACGACACCACCGAGAGCGCGCCAAGCCCTCTCATAGAGGCGCTGCGCAGGAAGGCGGATGAGGGCGTGGAGGTGAAGGTCCTGCTTGACTCGACCTACTACAACATGGACGAGGGGAGCAGCACCAGCAACGCGAAGACCATAATGCTCCTCAACTGCATGGGGGAGGAAGGCCGCCCTATCGAGGCCGCGGCCATCGACAGCGACCTGCACGGCCTCTCGGTGCTCCACAACAAGGGCCTCATAACCGACGGCAGCGCGGCGCTCGTGTCGAGCATAAACTGGAACGAGAACTCCATAATGAACAACCGGGAGACGGGGGTGGTGATAAGGGGCGACGCGGCATCCTACTACGAGGATGTGTTCTGGGACGACTGGGACGGCGCGACCGTGTTAGACTGCAACGGAAGCCGCTCGATTGCCGTCGGCAGGCCCGTGGCGGAGAGGCCGACCTTTTGGGCGCTCATACCCACGCTGGCGTCGCTTGCAGTGCTGTCGGTGCTAGCTTTTTATCTTTCCAAAAGAAAGAATTCAAAGTGGTTCTGATGGCGACAAGGGACGGAATCGAGACCGAGGTGAAGTTCCGGATAGGCGACGCCGGCGAGATGAACAGGAAGCTCGAGGCACTCGGGGCGAAGCTCGTCAGGTCGGGCCGCGAGAGCAACATAAAGTACGACAGGGACGGCGAGCTTTCGAGGAAGAAGGAGCTTCTGAGACTGCGCTCCTATGCGGGCGAATGCGACATAACGCACAAGAGGAAGCCGGCGAACACACCCTCCGACCTCAAGGTGAGGGTGGAGACCATAGTCCACGTCGGGAGCTTCGACGCCGCGAGGAAGCTGCTCGAGGCGCTAGGCTACAGGAAGGCCTGGGTGTACGAGAAGGACAGGCACATCTGGGAGCTGTCAGGCGTCGAGGTCATGGTCGACGTGCTCCCCCTGATAGGGAACTTCGTGGAGATAGAGGGCACGAGGGAGGAGATAGAGAAGACGGCATCGAGTCTCGGCCTCTCAATGAAGCATGCTTCTGTGACGACATATAGTCAGGAGTACGAGGCGTACAGGAGGGAGAACAACCTCCCCTTCCAGGACCTTGTCTTCCCGGAAGACTAGGGAGCGGATTTCTCAGTAACTAAGGAAAGGGTATGAAAATCAGCGAGAGAAGGCTTGTCAGGGACCTGCGAAAGCTCATATCCATAGAGAGCTACGAGGACTCCCAGAAGATATCTAGATGGCTGCGCGGGAAGCTCCGGAGGCTGGGGATAGAGGCGAGCTTCGACGAGGACGGCAACATAGTCGCCTCCATCGGGGAGGGCCCCGGATTCATGCTCAACGCCCACATGGACACGGTGGGCCCGGGCCGCGGATGGAAGCGCGGGCCATTCACCGGCGAGGTGAAGGATGGCCGGGTATACGGCCGGGGGGCATCCGACTGCAAGGCCGGGATAGCCTCAATGCTTGAGATAGCGAGGATACTGAAGAAGAAGGGAGTCCGGAAGAGGGTGGTCTTCACGCTCACGGCGTTCGAGGAGGGTTACACCCTCGAGAAGAACGGCATATACAAGATACTGATGAAGCTTGCGGGAATAGAGAAGGGCATAATACTAGAGCCCAGCAGCAGGAAGGGAAAGATAGGGATAGCGGTCGGCTGCAGGGGCTCCGCAAGGTACAGGATAGAGATACACGGAAAGAGGGGACACAGCGCGTATACGCCTCCCGGGAACAACCCCATATACAGGTTCCCTGCGCTGCTCGAAAGGGTTAGGAAGGTCCGGGGCAGGAGCATGAAGATAGGCCTCATAAGGAAGCGCGTGGGGGAGAGGCTCACGGTCACCCAGATATTCGCGAGGGAGGGCGCAAACGTCATAGCCGGGAAGTGCGACGTCACGATAGACAGGAGGTCGCTTCCCGACGAGAAGCCCTCCGAGTTCTTCGGCAGGATGAAGGCGATATGTGACGAGAGCCTGAAGAAGGGGTACACGCTCACACAGGAGTCCGGGTTCCAGGGCTACCTTTTCGTCGACAGGAAGTTCCTGGAGGCGTGCAAGCAGTCGGCGAGGGAGGCCGGACTGGAGCCGCTTCCCTACTTCGAGCTCGCGAGGATAGACGCGTCGGTCCTCTACAACTTCTCCGGGATAGGGACGTACATGATGGGACCCGGCCACATGGAGCAGGCGCACAAGAGGGACGAGTACTGCGAGGTGGAGAGCCTGGTGAAGGCGACGGAGGCCGTGCTCAGGGCCGTGGAGAAATGGGACGCGGAGCCGGCCAGTTAACGTTTTTAATGAACGGGGGGAATTATTGTCATGGAAAGGACGATGATAGGCGACATCGGGAGGATGGACGGGAAATCCGTCCGCCTGAAGGGCTGGATATACAGGACGAGGTCCGGCAAGGGCATATCCTTCGTAGTCATGCGTGACCCGACGGGCATCGTCCAGTGCGTGGTCAAGGAGGGCACCAAGGGCTTTTCCGACGCGCAGAAGGCGCTGATAGAGTCTTCCGTTGAGCTCACCGGGAAGGTGAGGAAGGACGAGAGGGCGCCTGGAGGCTACGAGGTGCAGGCAACGGATTTCAGCGTGGTGGGCTTCGCCGACGACTTCCCCATAAAGGAGCAGCAGAGCCCAGAGCTCCTCCTCGACAACCGGCACCTCTGGGTGAGGAGCCAGAAGCTCCTCCGCATATTCAAGGTCAGGTCGACCATACTGGGCGCGATACACGAGTACTTCAGGAAGAACGGGTTCTACGAGATACAGTCGCCCTCCATCACCAAGATGGCGTGCGAGGGGGGCTCCACGCTCTTCGAGATGAAGTACTTCGGCGAGAAGGCGTACCTCACACAGTCATGGCAGCTCCACGCAGAAGCGCTCGCGGCGTCCCTTGAGAAGATTTACTGCATAGCGCCGAGCTTCCGCGCGGAGAAGAGCAGGACGAGGCACCACCTCGCGGAGTACTGGCACGCGGAGGCCGAGGTCGCGTGGATAGACCACGACGAGTCGCTCAGGATACAGGAGGGGCTCGTGACCCACATAGTGCGGGAGTGCATGAAGAAGCACCGGAGCGAGCTCAAGGAGCTCGGCGCCGACATGAAGGCGCTCGAGAGCGTGAAGGCGCCCTTCAGGAGGATAACATACAAGGAGACGCTGGAGCTACTCAACAAGAAGGGTACCAAGACGAAGTGGGGAGACGACATAACGGACCTTCAGATAAGGACGCTCTCCGAAGACTTCAAGAAGCCATTCTTCATAACCAACTGGCCGAAATCCATGAGGCCTTTCTACATGCTCGAGAACCCCAAGGACAAGAAGACGGTCCTCAACGCCGACCTCATAGCGCCGGGAGAATCCGGCGGCGAGATAATAGGAGGCTCAGCGAGGGAGTCGGACCCAAGGAAGATACTCGCGAAGCTCAAGGAAGAGGGGACGGACCCGGCAAACTACGGCTGGTACATGGACATAAGAAGGTTCGGCAGCTTCCCGCACGCGGGATTCGGCATGGGCGTGGAGAGGCTGACGCAGTGGATATGCAACGTCGACCACATAAGGGACTGCATAGCCTTCCCGAGAACGATAAGCAGGGTCTATCCCTGAAGGCAGGAAAGGACTTTCTGGCAGCCCAATCAGATGTCAACCCCGAGGAATGACTTTATCAGGAACCCTATCAGGAAGGTCACTCCTGCGACCCCCATGCTCACGCCCACCATCTCCGCGAACCGTCTTCTGAACGGCAGGTCCTTTGCGACCGAGACGTAGAAGGTGAAGACGAATATGACTAACACCGCCGCGGCAAGAGTCATGCCGAGCGCGGCGAGGGCGTTGCCCAGCAGGAAGAACGGTGCCATGAGCAGCAGCACCGTCATCACGTATGCCCCGGTAGTGTACACTGAGGCCTTAACCGGGCTCTTCTCTTCCTCATCCTTTCCTCCCTCCCCCTGCTCGGACTTGGTAGACAGGTACTCGGACGCGCCCATGGAAAGCGAGGCCGCAACGCCGGTGATGAGGCCCGCGAGCGCGATGACTGCCGTGTTCTGGAAGGCGAGCGTGAAGCCCGCGAGGGCTCCGGTGAGCTCGACGAGCGCGTCGTTCAGCCCCAGGACGATGGAGCCGACGTATTTCAGCTTCTCCTCGTTTATCATTCCTATGAGCTCTTTCTCGTGGACGTTCTCCTCCCTTTCTATCTTCCGCGCCTCCGGGATGTGCTGGGCGACGCGGGCATACGCCTTCTGCGCGCCCTCCTCGCCGCCCTCCATGAGCTTTATGCCAAACGTTATGCCGAAGATGCGGGAAATGAGGTAGTACTTCCACACCTTGAGCATGGAGGGATTCACGTCCTCCCCGCTGTGCTTCTTCCACACGTCGTAGTGGCGGCGCTCGTCCGCCGAGATGCTGCTGAGCACCTTCCTGTTGCGGGCATCCTTCATGGAGGCAGAGAGCCTGCCATAGATGAGATGCTCCGTAATCTCGTTCTTCTGAAATCCCAGGATATCCCTTTTGAGCTTTCCGTCGACTGCTTTCGCGCTCATCGATTAATGATTCGCTATTTCGCAATATAAAGGCCTCCCCGGCGGATGCGGGCGGGTAAATCGGAAGCCAATAAAAGCCGCCGGAGCCAAATCAGGGACATATCGGAGACGAAGAAACGGGAAGACGAGATAAGGAAGCAGAAAGAGGAACTGGAGGAGAAGACCGGGGAGCTCGAGACAAGAAACGCCGAGATGAAAAGGCTCAACGACCTCGCCATCGGAAGGGAGCTGAAGATGGTGGAGCTCAAGAAGAGGATAAGCGAGCTGGAGAAGCGTAAATGAGCCAGGCAGGCAAGCCGTACTGCCTGGACCGAGAGCTTTTTATTTCATTGCACGCATTAAAGACATGTGGGCCCGTAGCTTAACTTGGATATAGCGGCCGGCTTCGGACCGGCAGGTTGAGGGTTCGAATCCCTTCGGGCTCATGGTTTTTTTATTATCCGGGGACATAGATTAAACGTGGTATGATGAAGGTCCTTGGCATATGCGGCTCGCACAGGGAGCACAGCGCGACCATGTTCTTCCTCAAAAGGGCCCTCCGGGAAATAGAGAAGGCGCACATAGATACGGAGGCCGTGACGCTCTACGACAAGGACCTCAGGCCGTGCGTGGCGTGCAACAAGTGCGGCGCCAGCTACGACTGCACGCTGAAGGACGACGCGGCCGACATATGCGGGAAGATGGCTTCCGCCGCCGGCGTGATAATCGCCAGCCCCTCATACTTCTCCATGGTCAGCGGGAAGGTCAAGACCCTGTTCGACAGGAGCCTGCCCCTGAGAAGGAACGGGATGAAGCTCTCCGGCAAGGCCATCGGGGCGATAGCCGTCGGGGCCAGCAGGAACGGCGGCCAGGAGCACGTGTGCGCCGAGATACTGAGATGGGGCGGGCTGCACGAGATGGTCGCGGTGACCGACGAGGGCACGGCACACTTCGGGGGAATAGGATGGGTGCCGAGGGGAAGCGAGCCCAAGGACGACCGCATAGGCATCGAGACATGCGAGAACATGGGCAGGAAGATGGCAGCGACCCTGAAGAGGATGAGGCGATAGGATGAAAATAGCGATAGGCTCCGACCATGCGGGATTCGCGGCGAAGGAGATACTCAAGAGCCACCTGCGCAAAAGGCACGAGGTCGTCGACTGCGGCACGGACGGCGTGGAGCCCGTGGACTACCCAGACTTCGCGAAGCCCGTCGCCGACATGGTGGCATCGGGCATGGCGGAGAGGGGGATACTCATATGCGGCAGCGGGATAGGCATGTGCATCTCCGCCAACAAGGTCCGCGGGATAAGGGCAGCTTCCTGCCAGGATGAGGAAGCTGCAGTTCTCAGCAGGAAGCACAACGACGCGAACGTGCTCTGCCTAGGCGGCAGGCTGTTAAAGAGCACGGAGATAATTCGAATAACCGATGCATGGCTGTCGGCCAGGTTCGAGGGCGGAAGGCACGCCCGGAGGGTCGGGAAGGTCATGTCGCTGGAGGGGGGAACATGATAAAGCTGCAGCTGGCGCTGGATTTCAGGGACCTCAGGGAAGCCATAAGGGTGGCCGACAGCGCGGCCGCCCACGTGGACATGATAGAGGCCGGGACGCCCCTCATAAAGTCCGAGGGCATGCAGGCCGTGCGGACGCTGAGGGAGAGGTACCCGGACAAGATACTCGTGGCTGACATGAAGACGATGGACACCGGATTCTTCGAGGCCGAGATAGCCTACGACGCGGGCGCCGACATCGTGACCGTCCTCGCGGCGGCCGACAGGGAGACCATAAAGGGCGTCGCCGAGGCGGCTAAGAAGCACGGCAAGATGTTGATGGTCGACACCATAGGCACCGAGATATCCGACCTGCCGAATAAGATAAGCGGAAGCTACGTCGACTACGTGCTGGTGCACTGTGGCATAGACCAGCAGAACGCAGGCAAGTCACCCTTCTCGCAGCTGCAGCAGCTCGCAGAGCTTGGGATAGCCAAGAAGATAGCCGTGGCCGGGGGGATAGACTCGGCAAAGGCCAGGATGCTTTCGGCATACCCCCGAGTCGAAGTCGCGATAGTCGGGAGCGCTATCACAAAGGCCAATGACCCCAGGAAGGCGGCAGAGAAGATAAGGGGGTGCCTGTGATGGAATTCGTCAAGAAGACGGTGCTGGAGATAACGAATCACATAAGGGACGTGGTGGAGGATCTCAGCGAGAAGGACATGGAGTGCATGATAGACATGCTCATAAAGTCGCAGAGGGTGTTCGTCCACGGCGTCGGGAGGTCGGGCATGGTAGCCAAGGCGTTCGCCATGAGGCTGTCTCACCTCAAGTTCCAGGTGTTCGTGGTAGGCGAGACCATAACGCCGGCTGTCAAGAACGGCGACCTCTTCATAGCCATATCCGGCTCTGGGGAGACGGGAACCGTTCTGAACACGACCAAGAGCGCCAAGAGGGAAGGAGCAAACATACTCACAATCACTTCCAACAAGAGCTCAAGCATAGCCAAGATATCGGACGCCGTGCTCAGGGTGAAGGGCAGGACCAAGGAGGATGTCAAGAGGAAGGACTACGTCTCCTACCAGATAAGGGGCCTGCACGAGCCTCTGTCTCCCCTGGGGACGCTCTTCGAGGATACGTGCCAGATACTTCTGGACGGCGTCATAGTGGAGCTCATGAAGACGCTCCGGAAGACAGAGGAGGACCTGGCCCGGACGCACTCGAACGTGGAGTAGAGATGTTATCCCCAAAATATCTCATTTCTGCGCGGTCAGCAGGTATTCGTGTATGGGAAATGAAGAATTGATGCCATAGACGATATTAATTTCCTGCATCTCCATCGGAGTGTCAAAGTATATTTTCTCAATGCGATGCATCCGGTACCTTTCCGCCACCAGCTCTTCCCTGATGGTTTCAGGCGTATGGAAGCACTGCCACCCGCCGGTATCGTACTCCCTCTTCTGCATATCGTCTTTTCTTATAGGACCCCATTTACCCGGGTCCTCGCATGCTTCCTCTGTGCAATTGAATGACGGAAGGAAAGCAACGAAAATTCCGTCATTTCTGAGTATCCGGTATATCTCATTTCCCATCTGTACGACGTGGTCCCTCTCAGGTGGCAGTATCGAATTAACTGAAACGACTGAGTCGAAATACACCCCTTGAACGGAAGTTCTCTCGAATCGGCCATTATGTATTTCAGCTTCCTGTGACTGAACCTGGAGGCTGCGACATCAAGCATGTCCTGGCAGAAGTCAGTTGCAATAACATCACAGCCGCTCTTCACGAGGTCCTCGTTGAGGTAGGTTTCGGACCCACAACCAACGTTCAGGATTAGCCCTGGCTTTACCCTTTCTAGTATCTGCGTCCTTCTCTCCGGTATCTTCGTAAGCGAGAATACCTTCTTGTCGTAGTCTCTGCTGAACGCTTTCCAAGCGTCGTTGCCTTCCATCAACGAGTGTTTCACGCAAAGCTTTAAATCGTCGGCTTCTTCCAGACGAGAAGGCTCTCCCTAGTGACGCCGACCTTCTCCACGCGGTTCCTCGTGCACCAGCGCTTGCTCAGGACCATCACCTCTTCAGCAGTGAAGCCCACGTGCTCGGCCATCCTGGAGAGAATCATGTCGGAGTCCACGACGCCTTCGGGGAAGCAACCGTTCCCCACTACCATCCCGACCCTCGCGCCCTTCATGCAGACCCTGTGGAGTTCCGTTATCACCCTGAGCATGTCGCTGAAATAGGCTATGCTCTGCGTATTGAAAACGGCATCCTCCGTTATCTTCCTAAGCTTGGCTTCCTCATCCAGTATCTTCGACTCCCTGATGCCTATGTGCGACCTGAGGGGCTTCATGCCCATGCCCGAGAAGAACAGCTCGTCCTCTATGGCGTAGATCCTCGCATACTCTATCTTGTTGAGGTATGGAGGAGACGTGATGACCGCGTCTACCGAGGAATCGGCAACTTCCATCATCCTCGCGTCACCGAACGAGACGCTGCAGTTCCCGCCGCGGCTGCCGAGCCTCTTCAAGTCCTTCATCATGTACTTCAGCTGCCTGGACAGGAGTTTCCTCAGCGGCGCCACCGGGTGCTTCCTTATCTTTATCACGGCGCCGTCCTTCCACGCGTAGCTGCACTTCATCGTCACGTTCATCAGTGCCAGCATGAGAAACCCCCTGACCGAAGCGTCATCTATCGCCATTATCCTGTCGCGGAAGAAGAACACATCGTCCAGGGTGTGGCGGCTGAATGCCTTCTTCACCAGCGGGCTGATGGGTCCTATGTCCGGAGGCGAGAACCGCTCCATCATCACCGAGGATGCCGCCTCCTTCAGGGAGGCCGCATCGTAGGATGCCGTCTTCACCGAGCTTGCGAAGACCGCCGGCGGCTGGACATCAAAACCGACAGCGTCCATTCCCCTCTCCTGGCAGGCGAGCAGCGTGGTCCCGACGCCGCAGAAGGGGTCGAGGACCGTGCAGCCCTCCCGGAGGCCGAACTTCTCCATCACCCGGAAGACCATGTCCCTGGAGTAGCCTTCCTTGTAATAGAACCAGTTGTAGACGGGGAGCCTCTTGTTCGGGACGAATGTCGCGAGCTCCCCCCACTCGGGTCTCTCATTGACTATCATGCAATCAGCCGGAAGCGCCTAACCTCACGAACTGCGCGAGCAGGGCCTCGAGCTGTATCTCCGGGGACGAGCCCTGGTTGAGCCTGAACTCGTACTCGCCCAGCATCTCCACCATCTGGAGCTTCTTCTTCTCGTCCACCTGGAGGTCGAATATCCTGGAATGTATGGACTTTACCACGTCGTCCCCCGAAAGCCCCTGGGTCATTATCATGTCGTAGAGCTTCTTCCTCGCGGAGGAGAAGTCCCCCTTCAGCGCGAGGTCCACGAGCTTTGCGGTGTCCTCCGGGCTGACCTGCGCCACGACGCCATAGACGCCGTCGCCATCGATCTTTCCCAGCGTCGAGCATGCCTGGAGCACGTTCGTGGCCTTCCTGAGGTCCCCGCCGCTGACGCCTATTATCGCGTCGTATGCGCTGGCATCGACCTTCAGGTTCTCCTTCCTGACGATGGACTGGACGTAAGACCTGACGTCGTCGTCCCCGAGCCTCTTGAACCTGAAGACCGAGCACCTTGACTGTATGGGCTCTATTATCCTGCTCGAGTAGTTGCACGAGAGTATGAACCTGCAGACGTCGGAGTACTTCTCCATCGTCCTCCTGAGGGCCTGCTGCGCCTCTGGGGTGAGCGAGTCGGACTCGTCGAGGAATATTATCTTGAAGTCATGTCCTATGGGCTTTATCATGGCGAAGCTCTTTATCCTGCCCCTGACGACGTCTATTCCCCTCTGGTCGGAGGCGTTGGTCTCCTGGAAGTTCTCCTTCCAGTGCTCGCCGAAGAGCTCGCGCGCAAGGCAGAGGGCCGCCGTGGTCTTTCCCACGCCAGCAGAGCCCGCGAAGAGCATGTTGGGGATGCTTCCCTCCTTCACCCACGCCTTAAGCCTGTCAACGACGTGCTTCTGGTTGACTATGTCGGGGAGCCTCTGCGGCCTGTACTTCTCGGTCCACACCTGCGCGGTCATAAGAAGAAATAGAGGGGGTGATTTAAATTTGGACTTCCGGGAGAGATTTACGCTGATTTTTAAATTTTAGCATCCCAACTCTAGACATGAATTATGCGTCAAGGATGATGAAAAACCTGTTCGGGACGGAGGAGCGCGTATACAAAGGAAACGTGCTGTCCTGGGACACGGAAAATTACACCCCGCTTGAGTGGCTCATCTCCGCAACGGAGGGCTTCACTCCCGGGGCGCTGGCGATGAAGGAGCCCATGACCATTGACGTCAACAAATACAAGATAGTCTTCAACCTGGGCGGCGCGGACGAGCAGAGAGTGGTCGCCTATGTCGACGCCCGCGGCAAGCCGCCAAAGCTCACAGACACCGAGCTTGTCGAGATTACGGACAGGTTCCTCGCAATACCGTTCACAAACTACGAGCTCGTCTCAAGGGATGGAGACAGGCTGGCCGTCCACAAGCTGGAGATAGTGAAACAGTGAGCCTCCAATCCCGTTGGGGAATATCTTTTTAAATCCGTTCTCACATTCCCAATCGTATGACAGGCGCATGGCTCGGGAGGGCCGCAAGGTTCGTCTACAGCTCGGAGAAGAATCACTACCAGGGCACAGTCCTCTCACGGGCGAAGTCCGGTCCGGAGGTCATAAGGAGCCTCACGTGGGGTTGCCGGGAATACGACAGCGAATGCGATGACGTGCTGGTGGAAGCGGAAGGCGCAGTGTACGTCGGCCAGATACCACAGGGAGACTTTCCCGAGATACGGGAAGGCTCGATGCTGAGACTCACGGAGACGAAGGAGAATTTCCTTGGGCTGCGGTCCACTGACTTGACGGCAGGGAGCGGCAACGACGAGTGGTTCTACCTAAGGCCGGATAGCACTAAACACGCAATGAAGGGCAATATTTCACTTATTTGACTATCTTTTAGTGACAAATAAACGATACCTTTATAAATACAACCAACAATCTATGGTTATGAGCGATCAATTGAAATTCACCGGAATGATAGTAGGCGGGGAGAAGTCCGTATCCACACCTGATACCTACGACAAGGGCGAGACGTACACCGCGTTCGACGTGCACATACCGGACCACGAGAGCGGTGACAAGTGGCTGAGGCTCTACACCAAAAAGGGCACAATGATAGACCAGAATATAGTTGACATCCAAATCGACACCTCTCTCGGACTGGTGGACAGAGTCAACTACATAGAGCTCACAAACGGCAACCAGATAAAAGTGGCGGAATACGACCTGCTCTGACATCCGGATTCCAAAGGTTAAATAGGCCGGAAGGCTATTATTAATATGCGAAATCAGCTTCCGGCATCTATCATTCTATCACTCCTCTTGATAGCGATAACGTGCCACGCGCAGCCCATAAGCGATCCAGAGAACGTCACCAGCATGAAGGCCGGCGTCATGCAGGCGGGCAAGATAAGCCTCAAGTCGCTTTCCGGGCTTGCGAGCGCAGAAGACCTGAGGCTCACGCTCTATGTCCCCCAGAACGACTCGAGGCAGAAATCAAGCATAACGAAGGTCATGGGACCTGACAAGTACGAGATGGCCACGGACGGTTACGGCAACACCCAGATAGTGCTGTCATGGCAGAAACCGCCTCTCGACACCCCAATAGACTACCTGATCGAGACCGAAGTGGAAGCGGCTGCCGTCTCAAGCGGCGTGACGAGGGACTTCCCCATAACCGAGACCATAGAGCCGTCCAAGGGGATAGTGGAGACGGCATACAATGTGGCCGGCGAAGGGATGTCGATAGATAACGCGCTTGCGATAGGGGCGTGGGTAAACGACAACATAAGGTACGACACGTCATGCGAGAGCCAGGCATACCCGGCCAAGTGGGTGTACAGCGAAGGCAGGGGGACATGCGACGAGTTCTCCAACCTCATGCTCTCGATGCTCAGGACGCTCGGCTACAAGGCCTGGTATGTGGCAGGATACGCCTACCTCGGCGGGAAGCAGGAGGGAAGCGAGTCATTCGGCTCCCATGCCTGGGTCGGGACCAGGATAGACGGGACAACCTACGGCATAGACCCGACGTGGGCGGAGTCGCCAATCGACGCGACGCATATAGCATTCGCGAGGCTGCCAGACTCCAACTTCACCGAGAACACGGGGGTGAGGAGCAGGGACGTGTCCATAAACTGGGAGAAGGATGAGACCAGGATAACGCTTGAGGATTACGAGGAGGGGCCTAGGATGAGGCTCTCCCTCACATCGTTCCCGGAGTCGGCGGAGGGGGGCAAGAGTGTGATAATAAGGGCCAATGCGGCCTCCGAGGACTGCGTCCTGACGAGCATGAGGATAGCGAGCTGCATCAACGAGGACGGAAGCGACATGCTGGACATACTGCAGGAGAAGAGGGCACCCGTGCACTTCTGCGGGGAGGAATCATTCTACTGGACTGCAAAGACTCCCAGGGTAAAGCCCGGACTCAAGTACACCTGCCCCGTCATAGTGGCAGGCGGTGGAACGCTGCAGAGGGTCCCGGTTACCGTAACCTCGGAGAGTTCCGGGGACTTGGAAGTCTCCGTCTTCACGAAGAGCATATTCCTTCCGGGCGAGGAGGCCGACATGACCGTATCGGTTTCCGGCAGCAGGGATACCGGAGGCCAGAGCGTGTTCCTCCTTCTAGGCGGGGCACTCTACGAGGCGAACACCGGCAACTACCGCGACGGGAGGTCCGAGGCCGAGTTCATCGTCCACGCACCGGAAACGCCTGGAGAGTACAACGCCATGATAGTCGCCGAGAGCGGGGATTATGCAGAGGAGACGATAGAGGTCGTCACGGAGAGGACGCTCAGCATAACGGAGATAGGATACACTCCCAATGTCATGGCTGGCAGGGACTGCACGATAAACGTCACCGTCACGAGCAGCGGGAACGCATCCGGTGCCACGCTCAAGCTGCAGATAGGGGACAAGACGGAGAACATGCCGATATCCGTCGGGGAAGGCCCAGGCATGACCAAGAGCCTCAACTGCAGCGTTCCCGGAGAGGGAACCGAGTCGGTCATAGTGTCTGTCCTTGACAGCGGCGGCTCCTACCAGGACAGCTGGACGGGAAGCATAACATTCGAAGGCGAGAAGTCGCTCAAGCAGAACATCTCGAGCTGGCTGGAAGACCTAATAACGGGCATCATAGACGCCATAAAGTCGCTCTTCGGCGGCTGAGCGACCGGGAAGACCGGCGGCAAAGCCGGGAAATAAAAGCAACCAATCCAAAGATTTAATTGCAGTGAGCGGGGAAACCATGTACCACGACTCGATAGAGAAGATGATGAAGGAGAAGGGCATCTCCACAGGGGACCGGGTGTCCGTCAACAAGAAGGGCAACACATACGAGGGCGCGCTCATGCCGAGGATAGAGACCGGCGACCGGAGCTGCATAGTGATAAAGCTCGACAACGGATACAACATCGGTATAGACTGCCAGGGGGCTAAGATAAGCAAGGTTTCATCACGAGAGCGGCAGAAAGTCGCAGCCGCCGGCAGGAGAACCGCCCCCCGGAAGGGGAAACCGCATGTATCCATCGTATCCACGGGCGGGACCATAACGAGCAGGGTGGACTACAAGACGGGCGGCGTTACTAGCCTCACGGACCCGGAGGAGCTCGTGAAGCACATACCCGAGCTAGGGGACATAGCGTCCGTTTCCGTGAGCAGCCCGTTCACCATAATGAGCGAGAGCATGACCCACGAGCACTGGCAGAAGCTCTCGGCCGAGGTGTCGAGGCACCTGCGGAAGAGCGAAGGCGTCGTCGTGACCCACGGAACCGACACCCTCCATTTCACTTCCGCCGCCCTGTCATTCATGCTGCCGGGACTGGGGAAGCCAGTAATACTCACAGCCTCCCAGAGGTCCACCGACAGGGGCTCGTCCGACGGGCCTATGAACCTCGCGTGCAGCGCGAGGGCCGCGCTGTCCGACATGTCGGCCGTGGGCATATGCATGCACGGGGGGATGAACGACGACTTCTGCATACTAAGCAGGGGAACGAAGGTGAGGAAGATGCACACGTCCAGGAGGGACGCCTTCCGCCCGATAAACGACATACCACTCGCAAGGGTGTGGAACGACGGGAGAATCGAGAAGCTCCAAGACATCCCTCCTAGGACCGGGAAGGTCCCCAGGCCGGACACCGCGTTCGAGCCGAAGGTGGCTCTCGTCAAGACATATCCGGGATGCAGCCCGGACATAATAGACTACTATTCAAGGAAGGGGTACAGGGGGATTGTGGTCGAGGTCATGGGAATAGGGCAGCTTCCCACGAGCGGCAGGAACTCGTGGATCAGGACCCTTAGGAAGGCAACGGAGAGCGGCATGCTCATTTTCGGGGCGGCCACCACGCTCTACGGAAGGCTCAACCCGAACGTCTACGCGGAGGGAAGGATGACGAAGGACGCCGGCGTGGTGCACCTCGGGGACATGCTGCCCGAGACCGCGTACGTGAAGCTCGGATGGGTGCTGGGGCACACGAAGAGCGCCGACAAGGCAAGAGAGATGATGCTCAGAAACTACGCCGGGGAAATCAGCGAAAGGCTGCATCCGGATTCGTTCCTCTACTGAGACCGGACGCTTCCGTCTGGTCCTATCTCTCCCTTCCTTATCCTGGCATCGGATATCGGTTTCCCGTCGACTGCGAGCACCATCGGGACCTCCACTATCTCCATCGCCGGGAGTCCCCTTTCTGCCCTCATGGAATTTATCCTCTCGGCGTTCCCCCTCGTCTCCGGCGAGACTACTATGCGCGACAGGTCGCGCCTCATGCCCTCGCTGAATGGATCCTCTATCATGACTATCAGCGCCCTTTCCTGCCACCCCATCCTGCCGAGGAACGCCTCGAGCGAGCGCTTCCTCTCGGCGTAGGGGCGGACGTAAGCGCCCTTTCCTGCCGCCATCGCGTCTGAGGTGAGGCATACGAGGACGGGGGAGCCGAACGAGAACGCCTTCCCAATGAGCGCCGCGTGACCGGCATGAAGCCCGTCGAAAGTGCCGCCGACAAGAACCCGCGCCATAATTATATTAGGCGGCGCTAAAAATAAGTTATGGCAACGATAGTGGCCGGCTCGAACACGGAGAAGCTCGCGGCCTCCGTGGCGCGCCTCCTCGGTGCGAAAGTAGCTGCAAAGACTGTCAAGAGGTTCCCGGACGGCGAATGCTACGTGAGGTTGGACGACTGTGATCTCCGAGGGGAGACCGTGCATGTGGTGCACTCGCTCTACCCCTGTCAGGACGAGTCCCTGATGGAGCTATTCCTGACCATAGACGCGGTCAGGGAGAGCGGAGGCAGGCCGGTCGCGGTGATACCGTACCTTGCCTACGGGAGGCAGGACAAGATATTCGAGAAGGGGGAGCCCCTTTCCCTGCGCGTGATAGGGCTGGCGCTGAAGGCTCTCGGGACCGAAGGGCTGCTAACCGTGGACGCGCATTTCCACAGGAGGGCCGGGAGATTCGACTTCTTCGGCGTCCCGGCGCTTAACGTGACGGCAGCGTGTCTCCTCAGGGACCATGCGAAGAAGCTAATAAAGGGCGAGTTCACAGTCGCGGGACCGGACAAGGGCTCCGCGGACTTCCTATCTGGGATGGAGGGTGCCGCTTTCCTGTCCAAGGAGAAGACGTTCAGCGAGAAGGGAAGGACGAGGAAGTACCAGGTGAAATCTCTGGCTCCGCCGGGCCTCAAGGACGCGAACGTCCTCCTTCTGGACGATATGGTCACTAGCGGCGGCACCATGATAGAGTCCGCGAGGGCTCTCAGGAGGCAGGGCAACCGGGTATATGCGGGCTGCGTCCACGGGGTGTTCCTCGGCGACTCGCTGAAGGCGCTAAGGAAGAGCACCGAAAGGGTGTTCTGCACGGACACCATAGAGACGGCGGCGTCGGAAGTGAGCGTGGCCGGAATAATCGCGGAGGGACTGAGGAGCCTCAGCTGACGGCCTTCTCCATCTCCTCTATCTTCTTCTTCATCTCTATTATGCGCATCTCCCTGCCCACTGCGAGCCGGTTAAGTGCCTTCGCCTCACCCAACTCCTTCCTCAGCTTCCTTATCTCGGATTCCAGCCTCCTCACCTCGGGGGGCACCCGACGGGTCCTCCCCCCGGACTTCGTAGCGTGGCCGGACCCAGGGGGCTGCCCGGCAGCCGGAAAGCCTGTCTCGACGCTCAGGTGGTACTTCATTATGGCCCCTATGAGGCCCGCTCCAGAAAGGAGAAGGATTCCGAGTATGGTGTTTATCGAATCGGAGACATAGGCCGCTGGTGCCGCGAGGTTCGTAACGAACGAGAACAGCACGAACGCGAAGATGACATAGGTCACCAGTATGAAAAGCGATATCGCAACGTACAGCCACTTCCAGACGCCCCTGCCGCGCCTCGACGACCAGTACATCCTGGAGCTGATGTAGAACGCGTAGCCGAGGACTGCGAGGCTCGATGCCATCAGCAGCGTCTCTATCATAATAATTAGTTGTGGCGGGCCTTAAAATAAGCCCACTCCCGCCAGCGGGCGGAAATGCGGCGGAATGCGCTCACTCGAAGCACAGCCTGTCGCCGGGAACCGTCCTGGTCCTCTTCACCGTTCCCGCCGGAACCTCCAGTATCCACTTCACCGGCCTTGTCGGCTTGTATATCTTCCACGTCTTCGGGTCGAAGGACACCGGAGGCACCCTCTCGAAGACGTCGGTGACGGTCCCCTCCGAGTTTATGAAGACGACGTCGATTGGAAAGCGCATGCAAAGCATCCATATGGAATAGAGCCCCTGCCCCTCCCGGGAGAACTCCATAAGAAGGCCGCGGGACCTGCCGAGCCCCTTCCTGAACATCAGCCCCAGCGTCTTTGAGAGAACACTCTTCGCAAGCTCGACGTCCCCTGCGAGGACGGTCTTCCTCGTGGCGTTTGCGACATTCATGAATCTAGTTTGTCCCGTCCGCTTATATTTCGCGCGGCTTCTAGTCCCCTCCGCCGAGGGACCTCTGGGAGCCGTCCCCCTTCTCCGAGACGGGCCCGCTCAGCTGCTTCTTCATGTCCTTTGCTATGCCCGGACCGACTATCTGGGAGAGCGCGGTCACAGGAGCCTGCCTGAGGCTCTCGAGCGTCCTGTAGCCCCTGCTGAAGAGCATCCTCGCCCTCACGCGCCCGACGTTTCGAAGCTTCACCAGAGGGAGAAGCTCGCCCTTTATGCCGTACTTGACCCGGAGCCTCGCCTTCCTCACGGAGATTATGACGTCGCGCTTGTCCATGAGCAGCGCTATCTCCTGCATGGAGTAGAAGAGCCAGTCCGATATCTCTATCCTTGCGCGCAGCTCGCCCGGGGTGACGCCGAAGTCCTCCATGAGGTCATCCTCGCCGCGCTCCTCCATCCACTCGGAGAGCATCCACGAAAGCTTTATGCCGCGGAGGAAATCCTCGTAGTCCATCTCCCACTCGGTGGGTATCCTTCCCACGAGGCGGTCGCTGAACCTCGAAAGGAACGCGGGGAGCGTGTCCTTCTTCTCGTTTTCCATGTCCTTCCTCCTCACGCTGAGGCCCGGCTTCATCTCGAGGCAGCCGGATATGGAATGGAGCACCGAGAGCTCCCCCATCTTCTTCTGCTCTTCCATCTCGGATATACACTTCATCATGTGGTCGGCCGTCAGGGGGTCTATGTAGAGCTCGGCTACCCTCTTGCCCATCTTCGTGGGCCTTATGGCGCCGCCCTTCGAGCCAAGCGAGGATGCCTGAACGAACTCCCCGAAATCCCCGCTTCCGGCGCCATCCATCTCTATGAAGCCGGATTTCCGGAGCATTCGGAGCACCTTTTCCAGCTCCCTTTCGAGCGCGGTCATGTCCCTGTACTGGTGGGCGTAGAAGGTCCTGCCGAAGAACTCCATGAGAGACTCTCTCGTGGTCCCCCAGGTCGTGGCTATGAGTGATAGTACATGCATCCTAAGCACCGGCTCCACGCCGAGCTTGGAGACTATGTCCTCGGAGTCTCCCATGACGTACTGCTCCCACAGCCTCTTCGCCTCCTCCTCTGTCCCCGCGATGAGTATGGCCTCTCCCTCGGTGTCGTACTTGGGCCTTCCTGCCCTGCCCATCATCTGCTGTGCCTCGAGCACTGGTATGTAGTCCATGCCCCTGAAGGATTCGAAGCGCTTGAGATCCCTGACTACCACTCGGTATGCAGGAAGGTTGACTCCCGCGGCGAGGGTCGGCGTTGCGCATATGACCTTCACCAGGCCCGCCCTGAACGCATCCTCTATCATCGAGCGCTGCCTCGCGACGAGACCTGCATGGTGGAAGACCGCGCCCTTCTGCAGGCATTCCCCGAGCCTCTGGCACTGCTTGGTCGGATGGTCCAGGACATGGGAGACGTCATGCGAGAGCTTGACGAGGGACGTCTTCTCCTCGCGGGTTATGAACGGGTCTATTACCTTTCCCATCTTCTCGGCAAGCGACTCGGCGTTCCTCCTCGTCGAGACGAAGACGAGCGACTGTTTCTTCCTCTTCATCGTGTCCTTCGCTATCTCGAAGACCGGGAGCAGGTCCGCGGGGAGAGTGAGCTTAGGCTTCTCGGGGTGCCACCTGACCTCGTTTCCATGGAAGACGCCGCTGTAGAGCTTCACCGGGCGGTAGTCCGACTTGACGGGAACGGCGTCGAGCCACTCCGCCAGGTCGCGGTAGTTGTTTATGGTCGCCGAGAGCGCCAGCACCTGGGGGTTTATCAGCTGCATCAGCCTGGTAAGTATGACCTCGAGGGTGGGACCCCTGTTGGGCGAGTCTATGAGGTGCACCTCGTCCGCCACGACGAGCCCCACGGCGGGCAGCCAGTCGGCCCCGTGCCTTATGAGGGAGTCCAGCTTCTCCGACGTCGCGATTATGACATCGAAGCCCGATAGCCATGGCTCCGCGGAGTCCCTGTCGCCTATGGAGACCGCGACGCGGACGCCCATCTTACCATACTTCTCCTTGAACTCGGCGTGCTTCTCGGTGGCCAGTGCCTTGAGAGGGACTATGTACAGGGCCTTCTTGCCCCTTGAGACGGCGTCCATCATGGCGATCTCGGCTATGAGGGTCTTCCCCGACGCCGTGGCTGCCGCCACCACCATGTTCTTCCCTTCCAGGAGGCCGGCATCGAGCGCCGCCCTCTGTACCGGGTTGAGCTCCGAGAAACCGGATGCATCCATCACCTTGCTGACAACGCCGCCCGAAGACATAAGAGAATTATCCGGAGAAAACTTAATAATGGGCACGGATGTCCCAAGATTTATAGCGCGGCCGCCAATAGTGTAATATGCTCAACATATTCATCTTCATAGCGGTCGCGTTCTTCTTCACAATAATTGTCGGCCGGCTGCTGGAGAGGCTCAGGATGCCGTGGATATTCGCCGCGCTCATCATGGGGACCATGCTCGCCGTCTACAATCCATTCAGCGAGATAACGTCGTCGGACACGTTCGGCTTCCTGGCCGAGCTCGGGATGTACTTCCTCCTCTTCATAATAGGCTTCGAGATAAACCTGAAGAAGATGGCCAAGAAGGGCAAGTTCCTCTTCAAGGTCACGTTCTTCCTGATATTCCTGGAGGCGTTCTTCGGGACGCTCGTCGTCCACTTCGTGTTCGGCTACGGCTGGATAATATCCTTCCTGGTGGCGCTGTCGTTCGCCACCGTCGGGGAGGCGATACTCATCCCGATACTCGACGAGTTCAAGATAGTCAACAACCGCCTCGGGCAGACCATAATAGGCGTGGGGCTGCTCGACGACATAGTGGAGGTCATCGCACTCACGATGGTGGTCGCGCTGGTGGGGTCTAGCGTCCACCCGCAGTTCAACGTGGGTGTCATACTGGTCTCGCTTTTCATCCTGTTCGCGCTTTCCTTCGGCCTCTCCAAGCTCAAGAAGGAGAGCGAGAAGTTCAACTTCCTCAACGTCGACACGCTCTTCATATTCTCGATATTCATACTGTTCCTGTTCCTCGGCATAGGCCAGTACGCCGAGGCGACGCCGCTCGCGGCGTTCCTCGCGGGGATAGGCCTTAGGACGTTCATATCAGGGACGAGGCTCAGGACGATAGAGAGCGAGGTAAAGACGCTCTGCTACGGCTTCTTCGCCCCGATATTCTTCCTCTGGGTCGGCTCCAGCATGAACGTCCAGTACGTCCTGATGTATCCGCTCCTGGTAATCATAGTGTTTGCTGTGTCCAGCGGCTCGAAGATACTCGGGAGCCTCATCATAACGAGGAAGGAGATGACAACGAAGGAGTCTGTCATGATTGGCATCGGGACGTCGGTGAGGTTCAGCACGAGCATAATAATCATAAAGATACTGTTCGACAACGGTCTCATAGGCGACGACATATACTCGGTCGTGATAGCGTCGAGCATCGCGTTCACGTTCTTCGTGCCGGTCGTCTTCTCGAACCTCCTAGTCAGGTGGAAAATGACAAGCAGGGTGACAGGCCCCAAGAAGCAGTAAACTTTATATATCTACTAACCAATCGCAAATTAACAACTTTAGAACGGAGGTCATACAATGGTAGAATTCCAGACTGTCAAGGCCGAAGAAGTCAAGTTCGGCAAGAACAACTTCCTGGAGATCGCGAGGAAAAAGGCCGTCACCGAGGAAGGGGACAACGAGTTCATATCCCTTTCCAGAGGCTTCTACCTTCCAGACGGAAGCAAGAGGTTCAAGCGAAACATAGCCATCCCGGACGACCCGCAGATCAGGGAGTTCGTTTCAAAGCACATCAAGGAGATGTAAGCTCCCTGCTTTTGAGACAACATACGCGCACTACTTCTTCCTTTTATTTTGTTCTCCCGGGGCGCGCCCTTGAGACTCACGCGGCTATCAGTAGAACATCCCGAAGGGTATGAAGTTTCCGATTATGAGGGCCAGTATCAGGTAGCCGAGCACCTTCATTATGGTGCCCGCGTGCTTCGGAATGTACCTCCTGAGCACGATGTCCCACATCTTCCCGCCGTCGAGCGGCTTGAGCGGGAGCAGGTTCACGAGCCCCACGCCGAAGTTTATTATGACCATGAAGAACAGCAGACCCAAGGAGCCCTCATTGCCCATCAGGAAGCCAATAACTGGCGTGTATGCCGCCAGGCCGTCCGGAATCGCGTAATGCGGGGTGACCCCGAGTATGCCTATGAAGCCGGGCTCTCCCCTGCCGGAAAGCTCGCTCTCGATGGCCATCATCCTCCTGTCCGCCGTGCCGGCCAGCTCCGGATATGCCCCTGAAACCCACTCCCAGAGCATCATCCTTTTCTGGAGGTAGCTCCACGTGCCGGTCGCGTCCTGTCCGGAAAGCCCCATGAGCCAGTCGCCAGAGGCGAGGTAGAAGTCAATGCTCCCCGGAATTACGTGCTCGAGGGCCGCGAAGAAGTACAGGCCAGAATCCGGCGTGAAGGGCCCGGGCTCCATACTCTCCGGAACGGGGACCGTGCCGACCTGGAACGTCTCGTCGTGGCCGTTGCTCCTAACGGTGATAGCAGCGCTGCTCCCCGGACCCACGGTCTCTAGGGCAAGCGAGAGGTCCTTCGGATCATCAGTCTTCACGCCATCCACGGCGACTATGGTGCCCTCTATCCCGACCCGCGCGGCGGGATAGTCGAGGAAGACGACCAGATTCGAGGAAGCCCCGGACCCGAACTGCCTCTCTATGTAGGCCCTCTTCAGGTAGTAGGTCTCGTTCTGCGTTGTTATCGAAAGCGTGTCGTTCTCGCCGAAATCCTGAAGGACGCTCACTATGTCGTCAGCTCCCGTCACCGAATGCCCGCCGACTGCCTGTATGGACGAGACATTGACCGTCGTGGAAGGATACGTCTGGAAGTCCACGCCGGCAGGGGCGTAGGCGGTTGTCGCAATCATTATCATCAGGACCATGGAGAGCGCCCCGAGAAGGAAGTTGGCGAAAGAGCCGGCGGAGAACACCCTGAGCTGGGGCCAGACGCCCTTCTTCTCCAGCTGCTTCTCGTCAGGCTCGACGAACGCTAGAGGGATGACGGCCAGGAGGCCGAAGCCTATCGACTTTATCCTGGTCCTCTCCCTCGCGGTGAATATGCCGTGGAAGCCCTCATGCACCAGGGCCAGAAGGGCTATGCAGATTATCCAGTCCCAGAATGGCACGGCCAGGTAGCCGAAGCCGAAGACGGTCTCCGACGTGGGCGACGGAAGCAGGAGAGCGAGGTTCGGGACGGAGGAACCCGCGGCGATAGCAGCCATGAGATAGTCGAAGAGCATCTTCGTCCCTAGAACGGACACCACAAAGCCCGTGAGCACCGAGAAGAACCCCACCACGAGCCAGAAGCGCGGGAACCTGGTCCCCAGCCACGTGAGGGCGGCCCTCCCGTGCTTCGTCCGCCTGAGGAGGAATATAGAATCCCTCTCGAACTTCTTCCTGTCCCTGTAGACCCACACGGCAAGGAGAGCCGCGAAAACGAGAACAGAGACCAGATACCAATCCATATAGTTAATTGATGGCCGCCGTTAAATATATTGAGGAAAAAGTGAGGTTATATGCGGGAGGCAGGATTCGAACCTGCGAAGGCACTAAGCCATACGGTCCTTAGCCGCACCCCTTTGGCCACTCGGGTACCCCCGCGCTTGGACTTTATATGATTTAGGGTATATGTTTTTAAAAAGCGCATGCTCTTATAATAAGACTTATATATATGCTATCAAATTATTGCTAGGTGAACTACTTGAAGGTAAAGGTTCTATCGAAGAAGGGGCCCACGCTCCGGTTCATGGTCGAGGGAACGGACCCGGCGTTCGCGAACAGCCTCCGAAGGCTCATGATGACCGGGATACCGACGCTCGCCGTCGAGTGGATAGACGTGCACGAGAACAACTCCGCACTGTTCGACGAGATAATCTCCCACAGGCTAGGCATGGTGCCGCTGAAGTTCAACCCGAAGAAGTTCGCGTTCTCAGAGGACTGCGACTGCGGCGGGAAGGGGTGCGACTCGTGCCAGGCCGTGTTCATAATCAGCAAGAAGGGGCCTGGAATTGTCACATCCGGGGACATGAAGTCGAGCGACAAGGGCGTCGCGCCCGCGGACCCGAGAGTGCCGATAGTGGAACTCCTTGAGAACCAGAGCCTCAAGCTCGAGGCCGTCGCAAGGCTCGGCCTGGGATCCGAGCACGCCAAGCACCAGGCGGCGAACGCAAGCTACCATTATTATCCCGAGATAAAGGCGGGACCGAAGGCCGACCTCAAGAAGGCCGTCGCGGCCTGCCCGAAGGGCATAGTCGAGCTCAAGGCCGGGAAGCTCTCCATAACGGACCCCTCGAAATGCGACATCTGCAAGAAATGCATGGAAGCCGCCGAGGGCGTAGAGGTCAAGGGCGACGAGACGAGGATAATATTCAACGTCGAATCGGTCAGCGGCCTGGAGCCCGAGTACATAGCCGCCAAGGCAGCCGAGATGCTCGCCGGGAAGGCGGAAGAGTTCAAGAAGAAGCTCGCGAAGGTGTGAAGACGCGCCATCGCGCCGAAAGCTTTTAATGAATTCCCGACAATTCTTTCTTATGAGCGTAAAGCTGGTCTCGGCATGGATTGCGGGAGCGCTCTTCATGCTCGCGGGCTCATGGATAACAGGAAACCTGGAGGCAACCGTCGGGGTTAGCGCAGTCTCGTACTACATGGCGCTCGTGGCCGCCTTCGTGCTGTTCCTCATGGCCGGGATATGCTGGATAGCTGTGGCCGTCGCTGCCAAAGGCCAGTGGAAAATCTGAACGCATCTATTGCCTAGAAAAGGCACTGAAGCCGTTTAGGCAGGAGCCTTGAGCGTCTCTATCTTGATGACCTCTACGAGCCTGACAGGGTAGACCTTGCTCGCCGCCTTCTTTATCTTCATCTGGAAGACTCCGGCTATGACCGCCTTGACGAAGTCGCTGTGGTTCATGTCGCCGGCCTTGGAGGATATGACCTCCTCTATCATGCCGTTGACCTTGGCCTTTATGCTGGCGTTTGACCTCCTGTTCAGGACCGCGACCGTGCTCACCTGGAGCTTCCAGCCGTCCTTGGTCTTGGCGTCGGTGTAGACCGCGACCTTGCCGAGGCCCTTCCTGCCGAGCCTCATGACATACTCGTTTATGCAGAAATACGAATGGAACATGGTCGGCACGTCCTTCTCGACAGGGGTGCCCGTCTTCAGGCTCATCATCATGTAATACCGGGAATTGTCTCCCATGACATCCTGTACCGACGTCTCTAAGACCCTTCCGGCGACTGACCTTGCATCGGTAGCAGGAGTGGCCGCGACGACCGCCCCTCCGAGCCAATCAGGAGCGGAAATACTGAACCAGTCCTTTCCCTTCCACTTCTTCTCCGAGGTTTTCTTTCCCGTTTTCTTCTTCTGCTGCTGTTGAGCCATTGACATCCGCCTTTACTGAATTAAAAGGATGCGGGTTAGGTTTTATATTCTTTTCCTTGTCCATGCTTTTATTTGTTTTCTCTTTTTTGGCCATCGCGTCCTCCAGAGCGGCGATGAATCCCTCAATGGAGCCCTCCGGAATCGTCGCACCCGCGGCGCCGCTGTGGCCTCCTCCCTGGCCCCCGACCCTCAAGGCCGCGGCGTGCACCAGCTTCTTGAGGTTGAGGCCCGCCTCCACGAGTTCCGCGGAGGCCCTCGCCGAGACCTTCACTCCGTCCTCGGCGTTTGCGAAGGCGAAGACGGGCTTTCCGATATCCATGGACTTCTCTATTATGCTTATCACGTTCGATATTATATGCTCGCCGACCCTGTTACCCGCAAGGACATACCACGCGGAGGCCGTCTTCCTGAAGACTGCACCGTTGCCTTTCTCTATCTGCTCGCTGACCCACCGGACGGCGTTTCCGACCGTCCTCCTGTACTTCTCCATGACCCACTTGGCCTCCAGGAAGGACTTGGGGACGTTGAGGCAGAGCTCCACTCCCAGATAGCCCCTCCCCATCTTGCCGCAAGCGTTGAGCAGAGTGGCGAACTCGTTACCGTCCCTGCAGTCGCTTCCCTTGTCGAGGAGCTCGTAGACGTCGCCGAATATCCACTCGGCGTTCGGGTGCCCGGCCTTGACGCGCTCGGCGATTATGCCCGAAGCCAGCCTCTTCTGCTCTTCCTCCGAGAGGTCGGAAAGGGACCTCCAGTCGCCGTTCTCCCTCTTCAGCTCTATCCCCAGCTCGTTCAGGAACTGCACGGCCATGGACTCGGAGCCGCTCACGTTAGGTATGTGGGGGTCGACTGAGAAGGCTAGCGCCTTGTGAAGCGGCCTGCCGTACCTGCCCCAGAGGCGGAGGCCCTTCTCCACCCGTATCTTCCTGGTCTCCACAGCATCCTTGAGTATCTCGCTGTTGAGGCCGAAAAGGCCCCATTCCTTGCCCAGGGAGCCCATCTGGGAATCGCCTATCGCGCCTATTATCGCGGTTCCAGCAAGGTCCCTGTTCTGCGCCGACATGGACCTCGCCACTATGTACGCCGCGCCCGAGCCCGACATGTCCTCCTTTATACCGAAGTCCATGGGATTGACATGGAGCATCCGGGGACCGAGCGACCCCTCCTGCTGGTGGTGGTCTATTATTATGACGTCCGCGGAGCCGAGGTGCCTCCCTATGGCATCAAGGCTTCCGGCTCCCATGTCGAGGAAGACGACAAGGCCGGGGTTCCCCGAGGCAAGCGAGGAGAGCATGTCTTCTGAAACCTGCTTGACGAGGGTCAGGTGGAATCTCCTTTCCGCGCGCATTAACGCCTTCGCCATTATGGCGGCGCTGGCTATGCCGTCGGCGTCGTAATGGGAGAGCACCCTCACGGTGTCCCGCCTGGAGAGTATCGCATCGCCGGCAATCTTCGCGTGATGCACCATGGCCTCAAGCTTCTCCATCATAAGAAACACCGGTTTTTTATTGGATTGGATTTATTTAAACGGGCCGGGAAGGCGGCCGCCTAAAGGAACGTGTTGGCCGAGACGATGACGTCCTCAGTCCTGGAATCGTCGACGCTTATGTCGTTTCCGGCGTTCCCGGAGAAGGTGTTGCCGGAGATGAGAAGTCCCTTCACGTAGTCGGCCAGTATCCCCTCCGCGCTGTTTCCCGTGATGCCGTTGCCGCTGACCTCATAGTCCAGGCCGTACTGCCTCTTCGAATCCTTGTCGCTGATGAACACACCAGGCCCGGTGTTGTCCCTTATCACCGAATCCCTTATGGTGATGCGCCTAGTCCCTTCCTGGAGGCCGAAGATTCCCACTCCCCTGCCATTGTTTCCGTAGGCGGTGACGTTCTCCACCACCACGTCCTGGACCATGCCCCAGATGGTGATGCCTCCGGGGTAGTTGTCATAGAGCTCGCCGTTTCGGATGGTGAAGTTGCTCCTGGTCCCCGGAAGCGTGGCGTTGTCGAACCAGAGCTCGATGCCGTTCCATCCGTTGCCGTATGCCTTGAAGTACTCAACGGTAGTGTTCGAGGAGCGCACCTGCGCCCCAGAGTGGGCGTTGTCGTTGAAGACGCAACCCTTGCAGAACTTGCCCGCGGACATGAGCATCCTCATCCCGTTGCCCTGGTTGTGCTGGGCGCGGAAGTTGTAGACCTCCATGCCCGCAGGGTACCACTTCGTCCCGGCGCAGCAGTCGTCGCTTGAGTTCTTGAGGCCGTCATAGGAGGATTCGCTATCGACTATGACTATGTGCAGGTAGTCAGGTCCGTGGCCTATGCCGCCGCCTATATCGCCTCCGGCCGAGGCCCACATCCACCAGACGCCCTCGTTGTTGTGGGCGTAGACATCCAGAAACGTGAGGTGGTGGTGCCCGACGGCGCCGTTGGAGATGCCGTGGCTTCCCCAGTTGCGTACCTCGAGATTCTGCAGGTACACGTAGCTGGTGACCTTGTCGAGTTGCGAATAGCTGCCGATGTGGATGCCCGTCGCTTCCGCGCCGTTGCCGTCGAAGACGGGCCGTGCCCCTTGCCCGTAGGCACCGAAGACCATGATGTTATCGGGCCCGCTTGCCGGGTCGCTGATGAACAGGCTCGTGTGGAAGACATCGCCGCGCTTCAAGAGATAGACGTGACCTGCAGGCAGATTGCCGTAGCTAAGTTCCTGCAGTTTGGCCTCGTTCCATGGGTGTGCGTAGCTGCCGTCTCCGCCCGAGGCCGCTGCGGTGTCGATGTAGACGGTCTCTGCGTTCGTGGCGACGTGTATGGTGACGGGCGCGATGCTGTCCTTCCCCGTGGCTGAGTCGTATATCCTGACACCGAGGGTGTATGTCGCTCCGGGGGTGAGCATGCCTGCGTCGGCAACCTTTATGAGGCCTGCAGGGAACATGTCGCCGCTGGCCTCTTTTGTCTTTGTCATGCTGAATGCGCCGTTGTTGCCGGAGACTATTGAGAACGCCGGGTCGACGCTCTCGTCCATGTCGAAGAACTTGACGTACCCGATGTAATCCCCATTCTGCGCATTCTCGTGCGTCCAGAACTCGTGGGGGCCTATGACGTCGATTGTATTTCCTGCGGGCTCGTTGTCGATGCACGCCGCGTTGCTGCAGGTCTGCGAGGACGAGCAGCCTTCCTTGACATCCTCCCTCTGGCCGCAGCTGTCGTACCACCAGACGTCGCCTCCATAGCAGGAGCTCGTCGCGTGGCTAGTGCAGACAGGCGCTTCCTGTTCCCCTCTGATGACGACGGCACCTATCACCGGGCTCTGCGTGTGCTTCGTGAACGTGATGTCGAGCTCCCCGTCGCTGACGCCGACGTCGAAGGTCCTGTCGTAGGATGCGTTCTTCCCGACGGCACCATAGACGTCGAGGCCGCTTATGACTGTATTCCCTTCCATGTTTACGTCGAATACCCTGTCGCCTGCTCCCGAAACGTATCCTTCCATGAACCTAAGCGTGACCTCATACGATCCGTCCTGCACTGGGAACGCATAGCTGAAGTCCCCCCACCGCTCCGTGGAGTAGAGGTAGTCGTCCGTCGTTCCCG
>CAZTRL010000011.1:0-30688 GCA_964616715.1 uncultured archaeon
AAGTTAAAGTGTTCCCCGATTGACACGAAGACCGTTTCGGCTCGCGTGCCGACGACGCCTTTCAGGTACGCGTTCTCAAAGCCTGCTTGCTCATTGAGGCCCTTGAATGTATGCAGCGTGTCCATGCAGTTCTCCTCACCGCCGAGACTTTCGTAAACCCTGTCCTGGAGAACTGCACAACGACATTTGCCGCGGAATACATATCCTCGACGTTTATGACGTTGTATCTGCCGTCCCTCTCGAATTGGATGCCGTCCATGTCCACTGTTTATGGGGAAAGCATTAAATCCTTTGCCATAGGGAAGAGTATGCGGACCCCTCGAAGCGCCTGGTCCTGCGGATCCCGGCCCATTGCTAGATGAAATCGAATCTGATGCCATGGTTCGTCATGCGGAACAGGTTTTCTACAGTCTTGTTGGCCCCCCGGATGAGCGGCCTCCCATAGCGGGCGTTCCTGTTGAGCGTTTCGAAGTAGGAGAGCACGCTAAGTCCGGCGCTGTCGATTGGCCTCTCACAGTTCAGGCTGCTCAGGTCCATGCAGTTGTTTTCCCCTCCGAGTTCGTCGAGGATCCTGCTGCCATAAAGCAGGACGAGCTCGCTGCTTACCACGGGCGCTGTGTACTTGTTCAGCATATCCACTTTGACATTTATGATGTTGTTGCCCCCTTCTCTTTCGGCGGAGATGAACATTCCATTATAACCCATGACATTAATGCATGAAGAAGTTTTTTTAAAGGGAAATTGCGCCCGCGGCGGCTTATGGGCTTATCTGAGTTTCCACTTCACTCCGGCAGGCGAGTCCTCGAGGATTACGCCCATGTCCTTGAGCTTGTCGCGGATGGCGTCGGACTTCGCCCAGTCCTTCGCCTTCCTCGCCTTCTCGCGCTCGGCTATCAGCTTCCCGACTTCCTTTCCGATGTCCTTCTTCTTCCCGCCGTCGAGGACTCCCAGCACCTCGTCGAACCCGAGCATGGCGTCCGCAAGCGTCTTCGCCCCGGCCTTCCCGAGCCTGCCCTTCTCGTTGAGTATGTTCGCCTTCCTGACCATGTCGAACACTGCAGCAAGCGCCTCCGGGGTGTTGAGGTCGTCGTCCATCGCCTCGCCGAACCTTTTCTCTGCATCGGCCGCGAGCGTCTTCGCTTCCTTGCCGTCCTTCCCCGACGCCGATGAGAGCATGTCCATGAAGTCCAGGAGCCTGGAGACCGACGCCTCCGCGCCCTTCAGTCCAACCAGTGTGAAGTTGAGCTTCTGTCCGTAGTGGGACGAGAGCAGCAGGTAGCGTATGGCCTTCGGGCTGTGGCCCATCTTCAGTAGGTCGCGGAGCGTGTAGAAGTTCCCCAGCGACTTGCTCATCTTCTTGTTGTCGACTAGAAGGTGCTCGTTGTGCACCCAGAACCGCGCGAACGGCTTTCCCGTGGCAGCCTCGTACTGGGCTATCTCGTTCTCGTGGTGCGGGAATATGAGGTCCACCCCTCCTGTGTGTATGTCGAACGCAGGCCCCAGATACTTGGAAGACATCGCCGAGCACTCTATGTGCCAGCCTGGCCTTCCCTTGCCTAGCTTCGTCTCCCAGAACACGTCCCCGTCCTCCTTCGTCCAGGCCTTCCATAGAGCGAAATCATGGGCCTGGTCCTTCTCGTACTCGTCCTGGCTGACCCTGGCGCCCGCCTTCAGCCCCTTCCTGTCGAGGTTGGCCAGCTTCCCGTATCCCTTGAACTTGGATATGTCGAAGTATATCGAGCCGTCGTCGCTTTTGTATGCGTAGCCCTTGTCGAGGAGTGTCTGCACTAGCGCCGTCATCTCGGGTATGTGCTTCGTCGCCTCCGGGTACTCCGATGCCTTCTTTATGGAGAGCCTTCCTATGTCCTCGAAGAAAGCATCCTTGAACTTCCTTGTGTACTTCGAAAGGCTCACCCCTTCCCTGACCGAGCCCTTTATGGTCTTGTCGTCGACGTCCGTAAGATTCATGACGAGCCTGACACTGTAGCCGCTGTACTCGAGGTACCTGCGAAGCACGTCAGAGAACACGTAGGACCTGAAGTTTCCTATGTGGGCGTAGTCGTAGACCGTGGGGCCGCAGGAGTACATCCGGACTTCCTTGCCCTTCGACGGGCGGAACTCCTCCTTGCGCCTTCCCAGCGTGTTAGTCAGTCTTAGCACGGCTGCACCTCTTCAGTTTAATATTGGCCTTCTTCCCATTTAACCTTACTATCTTCCCGGGCGTTCCGACGACGGTGCAGTTTCCCGGTACGTCGTGGTTTATGATGAAGGTCTCCGCGCCTATCTTGACGTTGTCGCCGACCGTTATGGGGCCGAGGAGCGTCGCGGCCGTCCCTATCATGACGTTGTCGCCCACCGTCGGGTGCCTCTTGCCCTTGTGCTTTCCCGTTCCGCCTAGCGTCACGTTGTGGAACATCACACAGTCCCTTCCTATCGCCGCGGTCTCCCCTATCACGACGCCGTTGCCGTGGTCTATGAAGAACCCCTTGCCTATGCTGGCTCCGGGGTGTATCTCTATGCCGGTCAGGAACCTCATGGCCTGGGAGATGAGCCTGGGGATGAAGGGGACCCCGGCCCGGAACAGCGGGTGCGACACGTACCTGTGCACGGCGACAGCCTGCCACGACGGGTACACGAGGAACTCTATGTTCCTCGCCGACGGGTCGTTCCTGTAGATGGCCCTGATATCCTCAAACACGGACACCGGCCTCCAGTCCGAAAGAATGCGAAGCTCTCACTGGGCGTTTCCTGTCTTCCTCAACAGAGACAAAAACATTCACCCGTCATCTCGCTCGATTATGTATTGAAGCGCAAGTCTTTATAAATCTTGCAAGGGCAGATTATAACAGCGTTTTGGGAGGCGCGCATCCGCTTTGCAGTGATTTTTAAGTCGTTGCGGTAAAAAGAATAGGTGATTGCCATGTACGAGGAGATAGACCTTGACGCCATAGAGTCGAACAAGGATGAGGCGCCGGACTACCGCCCGATGCTCAGGTCTTCCGGCCCCAGCGCGCCCGTGGAGGTCGACGTCAACAGGTACAGGGTGAGGATACTGTCGAGCCTGGAGAGCGAGGAGAGGTCAAGGTACGATGAGTTCGCCAAGGTCGCCGATGCCGAGGGCATGGAGCAGGTCGCGAGGATGTTCAGGAGCATACTGAAGGAGGAGGGCAAGCACCTGCAGGCCCTTCCGGACAGCAGGACGGTGACGAACCTGCGCACCTCCATCGTGAGGGAGAACGAGAAGCTGGAGATAATACGCTCCATGCTCAGGGAGGCGGAGAGCGGCGACGACGTCGCCCTTGCCGTCAAGCTCAGGAAGATGCTCTCCGAGGAGGAGAGGCATGTCATCATGCTTGGGAAGGCCCTCAGGGAGCTCGAGAGCGGCGCCGGAAGCCCCGGCCAGGGGCCTAGGCCCGACGCCGGAGAGCAGACTGCGATGTTCTGCGAGTTCGGCAAGTGCGTCAAGAAGTCCAGATTCGAGGAGGATTTCGACCACCTGCTGTCAGGGGACTGATGTTACGTTAAACTGGAGGTGTTTTCAATGGATGGCAATAGCGGATTCGTGGATGTGGAGAAGGTAGACTTCAGCGACAAGGACGCCGTGCTGAAGGCCGCCCTGGAGAACGAGGTGAAGGGCAGGGAGCTTTACCTGCACTACGCAAAGACCGTGAAGAGCGACATGGCAAAGAAGGTCTTCGAGCACCTCGCGACGGAGGAGCTGACTCACATAAACGACATAAAGGCGTTCCTCGAGGCCGAGGAGGGCGTCGACGTCGACGAGATGACGGTTCCGGACTCTCTGGCAGGCGCCAAGACCATATTCGGGAAGCTCGTCTCGGAGTTCAAGGAGGCGGTCGCGCCAAACGACGACGACAACAAGGCGAGGGACGTCTCGATGGAGTTCGAGAAGAACGGCTACGAGTACTACGCCAAGGGCGCGGAGGCCACATCCGACCAGAAGCTGAAGAAGTTTCTTGTCTGGCTCACGGAGCAGGAGCAATCCCACTACATGTTCATAAGGAACGCGTTCGAGTACATGAACGACCCCGCTTCCTGGTTCGCCGGAGAGGAAGGATGGCTCCTTGAGGGATAAGGGCGCCATCATATCAGGCGGGCGCCGTGACGAGAAGGGACGGATGATTTCTGCAGGTGGTTCCATGGAAAGGGAGATTGAGGCAGCCAGGCGCGCGGCGGTCGAGGCCGGGAAGGTGCTGATGAGCCACTACGGCAGCGCCGAGGCCCGCGAGAAGAAGGACGGCAGCCTCGTGACTGTCGCCGACGGCGAGTCCGAGATGCTGATAAAGAGGATGCTCTCTGAGGAGTTCCCCGGCCATTCTTTCCTCGGCGAGGAGTCGGGCATGGACGACAGGAAGTCGGAGTTCACATGGATAGTCGATCCCCTTGACGGGACCACGAACTACTCCATGAAGAATCCGTTCTTCAACGTCTCGATAGCCCTCGTCAGGGGCGATGAGCCCGTGGCGGGCGTCGTGTATTCGCCGGTGCAGAACGAGCTCTTCTCCGCGGTGAAGGGTGGCGGCGCGTTCCTTAACGGCAAGGCCATCTCAGTCTCCGGGGAGCGCGACGTCTCAAAGGCCCTGGTGGCATTCTGCCACGGAAGGGACCAGAAGTCCGTGGACTTCATAGCCAGCCTCTTCCGGGAGTTCAAGTCCAGGAGCAACAACTTCAGGCAGATGGGCGCCGCGGCGCTTGAGCTCGCGTACGTCGCCGCTGGAAGGGTCGATGCCTTCCTCTCCACGGGCACGAACCCCTGGGACGTCGCGGCGGGCGCCCTCATAGTCAGGGAGGCCGGCGGCAGTGTCACTGACTTCTCGGGGGGCGCGTACGGGACCGGGTCGCGGGACATACTGGCCGCGAATTCAGGCATCCATCCGGCCGTCATGGAAGTAGTCTCGGCTGCCATGAAGGGCATGTGATACTCAGAGCTTGAGCCACGGGAAGTATCCCCGCAGCTTCTTCTCCTGTTCGCCTGCCTTGGTCGTGGGCGCCCTCTGTTGCACTAGCGGCGCCGGGGGCGGGCTCTCAGGGAGCATGTCCCTCGGCTTCTCCGTGTACGGCCGGGTGTAGAGCTCCCAGAGCTTGGGGTACATCCTGGCCCTCTGCTTGGACCTCACCGAGAGGTTGATGAGCGAGCCCGATTCGAATGTCACGAGTCCGAGGAACTTGTGCAGGTAGTAGTCCAGTATGAGCTGGCACTCCACATGGCTCTTCAGCGACATCTTGGCCGCCCTCCGGACGATGGTGTTCGAGAAGACCGGCTTCTCCGGCGTGGCGTAGAATATCACGCTCGTCAGCATCATGGCGAGAGGCTCGGTGAGGCCCGTCCTGCAGCTAGGCAGGAGCTTCTCCCCATGGTTCCGGTAGAGTATGTTCTCGAACTCCTTCCTTCTCACCCTTCCTCTGGAGAGGCCCGAGAGGTCCTCGCTCAGCGAGACGGAGAGCGACTGCTTCTTCTGGTCCCTGTTTATGAACCCTCCCATGGAGTACCTCAGTATGCCTGCCTTGGAGAGCGCCGAGACGTATTCCTCGGCGTCCGGGAACTGCTCCTCGACTGCCCCTATCGGCACGGCTCCCCCTATGTTGCTTATCGTCCACGCGAAATCCGTGAGCTTCCCGGCCTTGTGCGACACCGACAGAAGCTCCTGGGAGAAAGCCCTCTCTATGACCTCTAGCATGCTCTATTAATGAGCGGCCAAGAAATAAAAATTGGTGAGTGGCGAAGCATCACTCAGGATATTTCGCCCCAGCCGACGAGGTGCCACCTTCCGGTGACCTGCCTCGATATGGCGACCCTCTCGCCCTTGTCCGCGCAGACAGGAAGCTTGAGCTTTATGCTCGACACGTCGGACTTCTTCACCATGACGCCGACAGTTCTCGCCGTCCCAACCGTGAGCATGAGAGGGATGCCCTCCTTGAGAGGCTCCATGGTGGTCTTCTCCTTAAGTCCCACGACCCTGTCGAGCATGTGGACCTTCAGGTCGAACTCCTCCCAGACGGGAGGAAGCGTTCCGGGAGCCCCCACGACCGAGCCCGACAGCGCGTCGGACTTGGAGAGCGACGGGTCGAGGCTCGTCGACACGCCTAGCAGCCCTCCGGGGGTCACGCTCTTCTGGTTCTTCATGGCCTTCTGAAGGCCGGTCACCTTGGTGGTCAGTGCCTTCATCTTGCCCTCCACGCTGGATCCGGGCCTTATCTCAAGCTCATCCCCTACCGAGAGCACGCCCCTCACCAGGGACCCGCCGAGCACGCCGCCGTTAAGGCCCTCTATAGGGGAGCCGGGCTTGTTTATGTCGAAGCTTCTTGCCACGAGCATCCTGGGCTTGGCCTTCGGGTCCCTCTGGGGCGTCGGTATGTGCTTCTGTATTGTCTCTATGAGGGCATCTATGTTGACCCTGTACTGGGCGGATATGGGGACTATGGGAGCGTTCTCCGCAACCGTCCCCTTGAGGAACGCCTTTATCTCATTGAAGTTCTTCTCCGCGTCCTCCTTGCTGACCCTGTCTATCTTGTTCTGGACAATGACTATGTTCTTTATCCCCGCTATGTCGAGCGCCAGCAGGTGCTCGCTCGTCTGGGGCTGCGGGCAGGGCTCGTTCGCCGCTATGACGAGTATCGCCCCGTCCATGAGCGCCGCCCCCGCGAGCACGGTCGCCATCAGTGTCTCGTGCCCGGGCGCGTCCACGAGGGACACTGTCCTCTGCAGCTCGCAGTCGCAGAAGCACTTCACGCACTTGGGAGACGTCCCGTAGCTCTCGGTCTCCTTGCCGCACTTGGGACACTTGTAGAAAGATATGTCGGCATAGCCTATCCTTATCGTGATACCCCTCTTCATCTCCTCGGAGTGGGTGTCCGTCCACTTCCCGGAGAGCGCCTCGGTGAGGGTGGTCTTCCCGTGGTCCACGTGGCCGACGAGCCCTATGTTTACCTCTGGCAGCATTTCCGCAGGGGAGTCCTTTGTTGCCTTTGCCTTCCCGCCTTCCTTCACAGTCTTGGTCTTCTTTTCTGCCATCGTATCACCGCTATGCGGATTCTTTATTATGGGGCGTTAGGTTTAATAGTGTTTTTACGCTATTTATTTCAGTCCCTCGTCCGTGAAAGTCTCCAGTCCGTTTCGCCTGAGCATGGCCGCCGTGACGCCTTCGCCCTTCACGGTCTTTCCCGAGAAAGTGCCGTCGTATATCTCCCCGCAGCCGCATGACGGGCTCCGGGCCTTTCCTATGAAGCCGTTTGCTCCCGTGAGCCTCGCTATCTTGAGAGTCTCCTGCGCCCCCACGACGGAGTTCATCGTGACGTCCTTCCCGCTCCTTGTCATCACCCGGGACTTCCCGTCGAGGACGTCCTCGCCGGTTCCCTTCTCTATCTCCTGGACGTCCCTTGGCGTCGGGAGGCCGCCGAGCTGCTCCGGGCACACCGGGATGAGCCTCTCCTTCTTGGAGTATTCGATGACCTCGCTGCTGGGCTTGCTCTTCCCGTCGTGCCTGCATCTCACCCCGATCAGGCATGCGCTGCAAAGCTTCATGAGAATTATATCGGGACTTGAAATATATTTCGGTGCCTAGATGAGCGCGAACGCCACGATGAACGACGCGAACACTATCGACACCATGTTCATCAGCTTTATGAGTATGTTTATGGAAGGGCCGGCCGTGTCCTTGAACGGGTCTCCCACCGTGTCGCCTATGACCGCCGACTTGTGATGCTCCGAGCCCTTGCCGCCGAAGTTGCCGTCCTCTATGTACTTCTTCGCGTTGTCCCATGAGCCGCCGGAGTTGGCCATGAACACGGCAAGCACGAACCCCGAGGCGAGCGCGCCTGCAAGGAGCCCCACCACCGCCTCGACGCCCATGAGTATCCCCACGGAGATAGGCGCGGCTATCGCAAGGAGAGCAGGCAGTATCATCTCCTTCTGGGCGGCCTTGGTCACGATCTTGACTATCCTGCCGTATTCCGGCTTGCCCTTGCCGCTCATTATGCCCTTTATTTCCTTGAACTGCCTCCTGACCTCTACCACCACCATCTGCGCGCTCCTCGACACCGCCCTTATCGTGAGCGCCGAGAACAGGAAGGGCAGCATCGCGCCTATGAACAGCCCGGCTATCACCCTCGGGTCGAGCAGGCTCAGCGTCAGGTCCTTTCCGAGGAGCGTCACCTCCCCGCTGTAGGCCGCAATCAGCGCGAGCGCCGTGAGCGCGGCCGAGCCTATGGCGAATCCCTTCCCCGTGGCCGCCGTGGTGTTCCCGAGAGAGTCGAACGCGTCCGTCCTCTGCCTGACCTCGGGCTTCTGCTCGCTCATCTCGGCTATCCCCCCGGCGTTGTCGGCCACCGGGCCGTACGCGTCAGTCGAGAGCGTTATGCCGAGCGTCGAGAGCATGCCGACCGCCGCTATCCCTATGCCGTACAGGCCGAGCCCCGGGTTCGCGAAGCCGCCGGTGAAGTAGAACGCGAGGAGAACCGACGCCGCGACCGTTATCACGGGGACGGCCGTGCTGAGCATGCCTACGGAGACCCCCGACAGCACCACCGTCGCCGGGCCGCCCTCGGCCGACTGCGCCACCGACTGCGTGGGGGAGTATTTCCCCGCGGTGAAGTACTCGGTGGACGTCCCTATTATGAGCCCTGCGGCGAGGCCTGTGAGTATGGCGAAGTACATCCCTATGCCCGAAGGCCCGAGCGTGTACATCACCACGAAGTATGAGAGGACGGCTATTATCGCGGCGGAGCCGAATATGCCCTTCCTGAGCGCCATGAGAAGCTTGTGCATGTCGGCTTCCTCTCCCGTCCTGACTAGGAACGTGCCGATTATGGACGCGATTATGCCCACGCCCGCAAGGAGCAGCGGGACCGAAACGCCTGAGAGGCTGAGCCCCGCGGCCACCGCGAGCGCCATCGTCGCTATCACCGAGCCTACGTAGCTCTCGTAGAGGTCCGCGCCCATGCCCGCCACGTCCCCCACATTGTCGCCGACGAGGTCTGCTATCACCGCCGGGTTCCTGTGGTCGTCCTCGGGTATGCCCTTCTCCACCTTCCCGACGAGGTCCGCCCCGACGTCGGCGGCCTTGGTGTATATGCCGCCTCCGACCCTGGCGAACAGCGCGACTGACGACGCGCCCATCCCGAATGTCAGCATGGCGGACGTTATGTACTGCATCCTCAGCGCTATGTCAAGGGATGAGTAGAACCAGTTGAGTATGACGTACCACACGCTTATGTCGAGGAGGCCCAGGCCCACCACGAAGAATCCCATGACGGCGCCGGAGGAGAACGCTATCCTGAGACCCTTGTTGAGGCTCTTCGTCGCGCCCTGCGTCGTCCTGACGTTGGCCCTCGTCGCGACCATCATGCCTATGTATCCTGAGAGCCCGGAGAAGAAGCCTCCGGTCAGGAACGCGAAGGGCACGAACATGGTGAGGTAGCCGTTGAGGACCAGCGCCACCAGTATGACCTCTACCGCCACGAAGAATATCGCGATGGTCCTGTACTGTCTGCCGAGGAACGCCCCCGCCCCCTCCCTTATGGCGTGGGATATCCTCTTCATCTCTGCCGTCCCCTCATCCTCTTTCATGACTGACCTTCCGAGGTACACGGCGAACGCTATCGAGAGGAGGCTTGCGAAGAACACGTACTCGATCATGGACTATTCACCTTCGCGCTTCTGCGCGGATGGATAGATTATATTATGAATAGTCCCTTATTTAAATTCTCCAGATTGACGGCCTGCCCCCCGTTAGCTTTATAAAGGGTCGCGTCTATTGATGGATGTGATTGCTATGGTTAACGACATGAATTTAGGCCCGTACGAATCCAACAGCGAGAAGCAGAATAGAGTTGAGGCTGAAGACCGGGTCAGCGCCGAGAATGCAGCCATTGAGGTCCAGGAGAGGATGCGCAAGATAGACCTCGAGGTCGACGATGGCTGGGTCTACATGCATGGCCAGCGCGTGCCGAAGGGCGTCCAGGACTCCGAGAGGAACGTGGCGAACGCCAAGCTGCGGAACGAGAGCCTCATGTACGCATCCGGGCAGTTCGATGAGATTGTGGGCAGCGGCCTCTACAAGAGCATGACGAGCCCGCAGTACCAGGTCGAGTACGTCCTCGGCCTCCTGAACAAGAACCCGGTCTTCTTCGGAAGCCAGATAGCCGCATGCCAGGACATACTCAAGAGCTACAAGAAATGAGCGGTTTTTCAGCGTCCCCATGACGAGGGGTCCCTTGAGAACTCGAGGACTTTGTCCTTCTCTTCCTTCGTTATGTATCCGGTTTCGGTGGCCAGGTCCACGAGCGTCGCGAAGTCAGTGAGCGTCACGAGCCTGCACTCCGCGGCCGCGAACGTCTCGGTTGCCTTTGCAAGGCCGTAGGTGAATATCGCAAAGCAGTGGGTCACCTTCGCTCCGGCATCCCTCGCGGCCTCGACGGCGGAGATTGAGCTCCCGCCGGTGCTGACGAGGTCCTCGACGACCACGGCGCTCTGGCCCTTCTCCAGCCGTCCTTCCACCGTGTTCTGCTTCCCATGGTCCTTCTTCTGGCCCCTCACGTAGACGAGCGGCTTTCCGAGTTCATAGGCCACCCAGGCGGCCCACGGTATCCCGGACGTGGCGACTCCTGCTATGACGTCGAAGTCAGGGCAATCCTTTCTTATGGCGTCGGTGAAAGCCTCCACGACCTTCTTCCTCTCGTCTATATACGAAAGGAGTATCCTGTTGTCCGTGTATATCGGGGCCTTTATGCCCGACGCCCATGTGAACGGGTCGGCGGGCCTGAGAGTCACGGCCTTCGTCTTCAGCAGCGCTTCGGCGATTTCCTTCTCCATGGGAGCACCTAGAGGTCGAACTCCTCGACGGAGAACGTCTTCTCGCAGAAATAGCATTTGTACTTTCCGGACTTCATCAGAAACCTCGTCCCGCAGTCCTCGCTGTTCGTTATGCACACCCTGTTTGGGCAGCTGAGTATCCCGGCCAGCTCCCTCGGGGGCGTCACTTTCCTCTTGTCCGAGACCTTCTGGTTCCTTATTATGTTTATGGTGGCGTTTGGCGAGAGCAGGCTTATCCTGTCGGTCTCCTGCTTGGAGAGGAACCTGTCGTCTATCTTTATCATGTCCTTCTTCCTGTTCTTCGAGGAGTCGACGTTCATCGCGACTATGAACGGGCTCCCCGACTTCAGGCCGAGGATCTTGACTATCTTCAGGGCCGTCCCCGGGACCAGGTGGTCTATCACGGTCCCCTGTTTTATCCTGCTGACCTTCAGCTCGTCCTTCATCCATTCCCACCTATGAGCATCTTGAGGAGCGCCATCCTCACGGCTATGCCGTAGAACGACTGCTCGAAGTACTTCGCGCACGAGGTGCAGTCCACCTCGGGCCTTATCTCGTCCACCCTCGGCAGCGGATGGAGTATGACCATGCCCTTCTTCGCCTTCTTGAGCGTCTCATTGTCGACGAAGTAAGAGCCTGCGACCCTCTCGTACTCGTTCTGGTCAGGGAACCTCTCCCTCTGTATCCTCGTCACGTACAGCACGTCGGCCCAGCCCACGACGCCGTCCAGCGACTCCTCCTCGACAGGCGCGTAGCTGTACCTTTCCTTGATGTCGTCCAGCACGTGCTTCGGCATCCTGAGCGTCTTCGGGGACACCAGCCTCACGTCCATGCCGTACATGCACAGGAGGTATATCAGCGAGTGCACGGTCCTCCCGTACTTGAGGTCCCCGCAGAGGGCGACCTTGGTCCCCTTGAGCCCCTTCTCCACCTTTATCGTGAAGAGGTCGAGCAGCGCCTGCGTCGGATGCTGGTTGGAGCCGTCGCCTCCGTTTATGACCGGTATCCTGACCGTGTCGGCCGCGAGTCTCGCCGAGCCCTCTATCGGATTCCTCATGGCTATCGCGTCGGCGTAGTTCTCAACGTTCCTCAGGGTGTCGCGCAGCGTCTCGCCCTTCGTGACAGACGTGCCCTCGGTCCCGGAAAATCCTATGATGGACCCGCCAAGCCTGTGCATCGCCGACTCGAACGACATCCTCGTCCTGGTGCTCGGTTCGAAGAAGAGCGTCGCCAGTATCCTGCCTTTCAGCATGTCGAGGGGCTTCTTCCTCTTGATGTGGGAAAGCATGACATCTGCTTCCTTGAGAATCGAGTCGACCTCCGCCTTGGTCAGGTCTGCGGCGGATATCATGTCCTTTGACTTCAGGCCCATATTATTCAAAAGAATGTGTCCCGGGATTTAAAAATAGTTCAACATTTGAGCTTTTTCGCTGCCGCGGATAGCTCCCCGGTCTTGTCGTAGAGCGCGCACGGCGAGTCCCCGGTCTCCAGCATGCCGTGGTTCTCCCTTATGTACCTGAGCATGGGGCTCTTCAGAGCCTCGGAGAGGCGCGTGTTCCTCAGGTCCGCTACGGCGAAGCCGGACACCGGGCACGGCGTGAGCATGCCTTTCGGCGTCACGTGGACGAATCCCCTTCCCGATGACACGCAGCCGCCGAAGAACTCCTCGTCTCCGGGCGAATGGACTATGTAAATGGGAAGCCTCTCCCTGTATTCCAGTATCCTGGACCGGAGCTTCTTCCTCTCGGCCCGCGTGAGCATCCCCCCGCTGCACGGGCTGTCCTTCCCGTCGACCGGTATGTGCTCGAGGAACACGCCTATGGTGGCCCCGGCGCCTATAGCGTCCCTGACGTTCTTCTCGTCCGTCCAGAATCCCAGGTTGCTCCTGGTTATGGTGGCTGATATCCCTGACGGGACGCCCGCCTTCGAGAGCTTCGCGAGCGTTTCCGCGGCCCTGTCGTGCACGCCCTCGCCCCTCCGCGGGTCAGTGTGCTCCCTTGCGCCGTCCATGCTGACGAGGACGGCAATGTTTGACGATTTGCGAAGCGACCCGAAATCCTTCCCGTGAAGCGCCGTGCCGTTCGTGACTATTATGAACAGCCTGTCGGGGAATGCCGTGCATAGCTCAGGCAGCCCTTCGAGCATGAAAGGCTCGCCGCCTGCTATGACGAACCCCAGCACGCCGATGGATGACGCCTCCTTTATGATGGCCTTCCACTCCTCCATCGAGAGGTCCGCCTCTCCGCCTTCGCCTCCCGTCACGCCTGCCGCAGCGGCATAGCAGCCCGCGCATCTGAGGTTGCACGAGGATGTGACGCTGAGTATCATGAACGGCGGGACCTTGAGTCCGCCCACCTCCGCCTCCTTCCGCAGGCGCGCGGCCTTCCTGTGGGCCCTGCAGATGCGCATGAATCCCCTTATGTACCTTGGATGCCTGAGAGCCCACGGGACGAATACCGAGGCGAGCTTGCCGTCGATTCCGGAGAGGAGAGGTGGCAGGGGGTTCGCTCGCGTCTTCATCATCGCTCACATGCCGAATGCAGAAATGCTACAGGTAGTTGGCAATGAACAGCCATGTATCGAACCACACGAAGAAGTATATTATCAGGCCGTTCGCCGCCCACCATGACACTCCCCGGTTCCCGACCGCCTTCTGGATGACGTGGCCGGCAACCCCGACGGCGACTATGGCAGCGAAGAGTCCGTAGAGGCCGTTTCCGATGAAGCTGGACGCCGCGCCCACCGCCACTGCGAGCAGCGTGTGCGCTATGACCGAGACCCTCTGGTCCCGGAGGTCGTTCCTCTCCTTTTCCTCTGTCATTTCTCGCTCCACCTTGAGAAGTATATTATGCCCAGCACGCATATCACGGTCGTTATGACGGCCGTGATCACCTGGAACGCGAATCCGTCACCGCTGAGGCTCAGGTAGTCTATCAGCTTCTGCACGCCTCCCTGCACGACGTCCCTCCACACCAGGGCTATCATGAAGCCGAAGGCCGCGAGTATGGCCTTGCCGGTGTTGCTTCTTATCTCCTTGTTGAGCTTCCTCGACGCCTGAAGCAGCTTGTCGTCGACAGTCGTCTTGTCAGCGACCTCCCTGGCCCTGGCGGCCAGCCGGTCGTCTATCGTCGTCTTGTCGAGGACTTTCTTGACAGCACCCCTCATATCACGACCCCTATTTCTTCTTGTACCTCATCTTCTTCTGCCGCTTCTTGAGCTTGTGCTTCTTCATCTTCCCTTTCTTTCTCTTCTTTCCGCAAGGCATGGAATCCCCTTATCGACTCGTTTGGATGATGTTATGATATTTCCTAAATTAATAGGGCTGTCTTATATAAGTTCCCGGAACGAATAAATAACCATCGCATTTCAACTATGGAGGTAACATGAAAGCAACAATCTTTTCGGCAATCCTTCTGGCCGCGATAGCGATGGCGGTCATCCCCGTCCATGCGGCGGAGACGGATTCGGTGATACTGACGACTGACAGCAACTGCCCTGACGCGCTCGTGACGGGTGCCGCGGCTAACGAGATAGGCGCGACGGTTCTCGTGACCGCCAGGGACGAGCTTTCATCAGACGCGGCAGCAGAGATAGCAAGCATCGACCCCGGAACCATATACATAGTGGGCGGGCCGGCGGCGGTGTCGGACTCCGTCGAGGAGCAGCTTTCTTCTGACTACAGCGTCCTCAGGCTGTGGGGAGTGACCAGGTACGGCACGGCCGCCGAGGTGGCCCTCCAGTTCTGGGAGAGCTCGCCGAAGGCCATGCTCGTCTGGGACGCTCTCGGGGTTCCGGCTTCAGGAAACTGCGAGCTGATATCAGAGGCGAAGGACCTTGCGATGCAGGAGGGCATCCCCGTTCTGCTCATATCGAGGAACAGCATCCCCGACCAGGTGGTCGATGCCCTTGAGCAGCTTGGGACCAGCAGCGTCGTGCTCGTCGGGAACGTCGGCAGCGGCGTGACCGGCACGCTGGACACCCTGGGCATAGAGGTCGACGAGCAGATAAAGGGAACGGACGTCAACGGCACGAGGGCGCTGCTGAGGCAGAGGATAAGGGAGAATCTCATGGAAAGGGCGGAGGACCACATGGTCGTAGTGGCCGTGGGTTCCTGGTCCGACACCATAAGGGCGCCTTTCGTTCCGAACGGCACCAGCAGGCTGATTTCAAGCGAGGGCCAGATAGACGCGCTCATCACGGAGATACAGGACGGCGACTACGGCGAGATTGACGTCGTGGGAAAGCCCGACCTCGCCCAGGCGATATACGACAGGCTCAGCGAGGCCGGCATAGACGCCAGGCTCGTGTCGGGCACACCGGCAAGAGTCGCTGCGGCGGTCATGTCCAAGCAGCTCGAGCGGCTGCGTGTGAGGGCGGCTGCCGTGAGGCAGAGCCTTGACAACCTCTGCAGGAGCAGGGCCACCGACGCCGAGGGCAAGGTGGACGCGCTGGTCAGCAGGGTCAGGAACTTCATAAACGGCACCGGCCTCGCCCAGGCCACCAAGGAGAGGTGGATGAACTGGGTCGGAGAGAAGAAGCAGGCATTCGACGATGACATAGGAAACGGCAGCTACTGCATGGCATGGAAAGAGTATAGCACCATGGGGCAGAAGATAACCGACCTCACCTTCAGGTACAGGGACATGATGATGTCGGCCTACAGGAACCTCGTCCAGAACGAGACCAGGCTCACGAAGGCCGCGGAGAACCTCAGGGAAGTCGCCCAGAGCCTGAAAAGCAGGATTGCCGCCGCAAGGATGGATTCCGAAGCATCATAGCATAATAAGGAAGCATTGCTTTTCTGCTTCCTTTTGATTTTATTGCATGCGCGCCGGGGGCTCTTTTCCGGGTGCCGTGGTTGTGATTATTAAGGGCGCCGCGGGAATATAAGATAATGGAAGCCAACACGCCCAAGGTCAAGAGCGGGGTGCCTGGCCTCGACATGCTTCTCGATGGCGGGTTCCCGGAGGGGAGCATCGTCGTCGTGTCCGGGACTCCAGGGACGGGCAAGACCATAATGGGCCTGCAGTTCCTGAACGAGGGCATAAAGAAGGGCGAGATGGGCATATACGTGTCCTTCGAGCAGGGCAAGGAGGACCTGCTGAGGCAGGCCTCCCAGTTCGGCTGGGACTTCGCCGCCCTGGAGAAGAAGAACCTCATAAGGATATTCACCATGTGGCCAAACTCTTTCGACGAGGTGATGGCCAAGATATTCAAGTGCCTCTACTACAAGCCCAAGAGGCTTGTCGTGGACTCGATAACATCCATAACGTACACGATGATGGACAACAGGGAGGCGTTCCACAAGATGGCGGAGAAGCTAAAGGAGACGAAGCTCACGTCCATACTGACGTCCGAGCTCCTCTCGGGCCAGGACGGGTTCTCCAGGGACGGCATATCGGAATTCGTGGGCGACGGCCTCATAATACTGAAGAGCGTGGAGGCAGCGGGCGAGCACAAGAACCTCATGCGCGTCGAGAAGATGCGGTCATGCAGGATAAACAAGGAATCCCACATATACGACTTCAGCAAGGCCGGCATGGACCTGACCAGGACCACGGCCAAGTAGGCCGCCGGATGGCGCTATTTTTCCCGCGCACCTGAAGAAAAGGATTTTATTCCCCGGCGCGAACACTACTACATGGAGAGGAACATAATATTCCTGGCCTCCGCCGCTCTCATAGCCGCGAGCGTCTGCGTCATATTCCTCGCGGGCGTACTCACCCTCCAGGGCGAGAGGATAAGCGGCCTGATGGGCACTGTGGACTCGTATTCCGCCAGGATAGAGGAGCTCGAGGCCAGGACGTCCATATCCTGCGGCAACGCATATTTCTCGTCTTCCTCGGGCAGGAAGTACGTCAGCGTCTCGGGGACCGCGGACGAGGACGGGAAGGTCTTCCTCCGGGTGGAGAACGTCGGCAGGGAGCCCGTGCTGGTGGTGAACATCCGGGAGATAGAGGTCGGCTACTCAGGCAGCAAGTTCACTGCGGACTACTCGCAGTCCCCGACGTTCACGGACATCGAGGGCAAGGGCACCTGCGGGGGCGCCCTCGATTCAGGGCAGTTCCTGAGCTGCGTCTCCGATGGCTACGAGGACGAGGTCTCGGCCGCCAGGGGAAGGGGAGACGAAGCCTTCATGATAAGCTACATGAAGGCTGACGTGAGCGCGGAGCCCTACGTCCTCATGGCGGGGGACGTCTGCGTGAAGGTCTGAAAAACGGCACCTTCATTGAGGCTGGCGTCTCATCCCTTGATTTTCATCCCGTCGTATGCAATGGCTATGTTTCCGAAGCGCTTCACGTAATCGGTCATGTATTTGTGGCTCTTTTCGTGCTTTATGTGAGTAAGCACCATCCTCTTCGGCCTGAGCTTCTTGTACATTCCGATGCTTCCGTCTATGCCTACGTGGCCTCTTCTGATGTTTTTCATGCCGTTGCCGTCGGAGATTATCAGGTCAAGGCCTTCCAGCTTGCCGGGTTCCATGACCTCCGAGTAGTCCGTGACATACGCAAATGAGAACTTCTTCGACCGGAAGACGTAACCGAAACACGGCATGCTCCTCTTCTGGTAATCCTTCTTGTGCTGGAGCCTGACGGTGTCCACGCTGAAATTGGATATCGCCTGCTTCTCGAACGCCTTGATTTCGAGCGTCGGATTCCTTGCATGGAGCCACGAGCGGCTGGAGCCGAGCCTTCTCATGAATTCCCTGATCACAGGCTTCGGGGCCTGGAGTATTAGGTTTCTCTGGGGTGCCAGATCCGCATATCCCGCGCGATGGTCGTCGTGTGCATGCGTAAGGAACGCGCGGTCCAGCCTTCTTATCTTGTATTTCAGGAGCTGTGCCCTCAGGTCCGGGCCGAAGTCTATAACGATTCGTTTGTCCCCGATTTCGATGAGAACCGATGACCTGAGCCGCCTGTCTTTCGGGTCCTTGCTTCTGCACACCGCGCAGTTGCAGTTCCATACGGGAACCCCGAACACGCCCCCGGTGCCGAGGAATGTTATCTCGACCATGAGAATATGTGGTTTTCGCAGTTAAATTTCAGAAGACGGCCGGTCATGCCAGAATGCATGCCGCGTCACGGTCTCAAGTGAAAAGTCACGACATCTGAAAGTATTTAAGTCTTCACTACCAAATTAACAGTATAACAGTTACTGTTTAACAGTGTAACAGTTAGTGGTTCATATGCCAACTCAAGGCAGCGGTTCTGATGCAAGGAAGTATGATGCGAGCTCCATCAAGGTTCTCAAGGGCCTCGAGGGCGTCAGGAAGAGGCCCGCGATGTACATTGGCGACACCGGGAAGCGAGGCCTGCACCACATAGTGGAGGAGGTAGTCGACAACTCCGTCGACGAGCATCTCGCGGGGTTCTGCGGCGAGATAAAGGTCACCATACACAAGGACAACTCCGTCACTGTCGAGGACGACGGCAGGGGCATACCGGTGGACATGCACCCCGACATGAAGAAGCCTGCGCTCGAGATAGTGATGACCACCCTCCATGCCGGCGGCAAGTTCGATGCTGACAGCTACAAGATTTCCGGCGGCCTGCACGGCGTCGGCGTCTCCGTCACGAACGCGCTCTCGGAATGGGCCGAGGCCGAGGTCATGAGGGAGGGAAAGGCATACTACCAGAAGTACGCCAGGGGAATCCCCATGGGGCCGATGGAGCAGAAGGGTGCCACCGACAGGACGGGCACGAGGATTACCTTCAAGCCCGACCCCGAGATGTTCTCGGAGCTGGTCTTCGACTACGAGATGCTGGCTGTGAGGCTCGAGGAGCTGTCTTTCCTCAATGCCGGCCTGAAGATAGCGCTTTCCGACGAGAGGAACGGCGGCAGGAATGACGTGTTCCACCACGAGGGGGGCATAAAGTCCTACGTCAAGGACCTCAACAAGACCAGGAACCCCATACACCCGGAGCCGATATACCTATCCGACAAGAAGGAGAAGCACGAGCTGGAGGTGGCCATGCAGTACACCGACGGATACATCAAGACCGTCTACTCGTTCGTCAACGGCATAAACACCATCGAGGGTGGGACCCACGAGGAGGGCTGGAGGACGGCCGTGACCAGGGTCTTCAACAGGTACCTCGGCGAGAAGGAGAGCCTCCAGCTGAAGGGCGACGATGTCAGGGAGGGCCTGACCGCTGTCATATCCTTGAGGCTGCAGGACCCGCAGTTCGAGGGCCAGACGAAGACGAAACTCGGCAACACCGACGTCAAGGGCTCCGTTGCGAGCGCCGTCTACGAGAAGCTTTCAGCCTTCATGGAGGAGAACCCCCAGGTGAGGTCCACCATAATGACGAAGGTCCTGGAGGCCGCGAAGGCCAGGGAGGCGGCGAGGAAGGCCAAGGAGCTGGTGAGGAGGAAGAGCGCGTTCTCCACGGGCTCGCTCCCGGGAAAGCTCGCCGACTGCCAGGTAAGGGACCCCGACAAGGCCGAGCTCTTCATAGTCGAGGGGGACTCCGCCGGCGGCTCCAGCAAGCAGGGCAGGGACAGGAGGTTCCAGGCGATACTTCCGCTTCGCGGGAAGATACTCAACACCGAGAAGGCGAGGCTGGACAAGATATACGAGAACAACGAGATATCGGCCATGATGACGGCGATAGGCACGGGCATAGGCGACGAGTGCGACCCCGCGAAGAGCAGGTACGGCAAGGTCATGATAATGGCGGACAGCGACGTCGACGGCAATCACATAGTCACGCTCATACTCACGTTCTTCTACAGGTACATGAGGCCCATGATAGACTCCGGGAAGATATACGTGGCGAACGCCCCGCTCTACAGGATAAAGCATCGGGGGAAGGTCACATACGTGTTCAACGACAATGAGAAGGAGAAGTTTGTCGAGGCAGCCGGCGGGGAGAAGGGCCTGCTCATACAGCGCTTCAAGGGTCTGGGCGAGATGAACCCTGATCAGCTCTGGGACACGACGCTCAACCCCGCGACGAGGATACTCAAGAAGATAACGATAGAGGACGCGATGCTCGCCGACGAGGTGTTCTCGACGCTCATGGGCGCCGAGGTCGAGCCGAGGAAGGATTTCATAGTCAAGTATTCGGGGAAGGTGAAGAACCTTGACGTCTGACGAAGAGAGGAAGGAAGAGCAGGAAGATGAGCAGCAGGCGCAGCCCCAGAAGAGCGGGGAGACCATAGTCAAGAGGCCCGTCGAGGACGAGATGCGCGAGGACTACATAGACTACGCCATGTCGGTCATAGTAGGGAGGGCTCTCCCCGACGTCAGGGACGGCCTCAAGCCCGTCCACAGGAGGGTCCTCTTCTCGATGCAGGAGCTCGGCCTGCAGCACAGCAAGCAGTACAGGAAGTGCGCCAGGATAGTCGGTGACGTCCTAGGCAAGTACCATCCCCACGGCGACCAGGCGGTCTACGACACCCTGGTCAGGATGGCCCAGTGGTTCTCCCTCCGCTACATGCTCGTCGACGGCCAGGGCAACTTCGGAAGCATCGACGGCGACTCCGCCGCCGCGATGAGGTACACAGAGGCGAGGATGTCGAGGATCGCCGAGGAGATGATGAGGGACATCGACATGAAGACGGTAGACTTCGTCCCCAACTTCGACGGGAGCATGGAGGAGCCGCTCGTCCTCCCGAACAGGATACCGAACCTTCTCATAAACGGAAGCAGCGGAATTGCGGTCGGCATGTCGACGAACATCCCGCCCCATAACATGGGCGAGGTCTGCGACGCCATAATAATGCTCATAGACGACCGGGAGGCCGACGTCATGCGACTCATGGAGGCGGTCAAGGGCCCGGACTTCCCGACAGGCGGCATCATCTGCGGCAGGTCCGGCATACTGGATGCCTACAGGACTGGAAGGGGCTCCGTGAGGATAAGGGGGCTCGTGGACATGGAGGGCGAGGACACCATAATCATAAAGGAGATACCCTACATGGTCAACAAGTCCACGCTTATAGAGAGGATAGCGGACCTGGTCAAGGACAAGAGGATAGAGGGGATAAGGACGCTGCGCGACGAGTCGGACAAGGACGGCATAAGGGTCCTGATAGAGGTCAATCGCGGCGTCAGCCCCGAACTCATACTCAACAAGCTCTACCAGCACACGCAGCTGGAGACGACCTTCGGCATAATAAGCCTCGCCCTCGTGGACAACAAGCCCAGGGTGCTTCCGCTGCGCGACATGCTCCTCAACTTCATAGACCACAGGAAGGTCATAATAACGAGGAGGACACAGTTCCTTCTCGATAAGGCAAAGGCTCGCGCCCACATACTCGAGGGCCTCAAAATCGCGCTCGACAACATAGACGAGGTCATCGCCCTGATAAAGAAGAGCAAGGACCCGGCGGTCGCCAAGGCCGGCCTCATGGAGAAGTTCGGCCTGAGCGACCTGCAGGCCGATGCCATACTCCAGATGCGCCTGCAGGCCCTCACAGGCCTCGAGCAGGGCAAGATACGGGAGGAGTACGAGCAGCTCATGAGGGACATAGAGAGGTACCAGCAGATACTCTCCTCCGAGGAGGAGATCCTGAAGATAATAAGGGAGGAGACGATAGAGGTCAGGGACAAGTACGCCGACGAGAGGAAGACGCAGATTTCCGACGCCGAGGTCGACATATGCGACGAGGACCTCATACCCCAGGAGGACGTCGTCGTGACGATGACCAGCAGGGGCTACGTAAAGAGGGTGCCGGTCGAGGAGTACCATACCCAGAAGAGGGGAGGCAAGGGCATAACCGCGACGGGCATACCCGAGGACGGATTCGTCAGGAACATGTTCGTCGCAAACAGCCACGACTACCTGCTCTTCTTCACAGACAGGGGAAGGGTCCACTGGCTCAGGGCGTTCCAGGTGCCGGCGGGCAGCAGGTACTCGATGGGCAAGGCCATAGTCAACTACATAAACATGGACGAGGGCGAGAAGGTGTCCACGGCCATACGCGTGGAGAAGGACTTCTCGGAGGGCAAGTACCTGATATTCGTCACGAAAAAGGGCACGGTCAAGAAGACGCTGCTCAAGGCCTACAGCAAGCCCAGGAAGGGCGGCATAATAGCGATAATACTCAGGGGCGGCGACGAGCTGATGGACGTCAAGGTCACCGACGGCAAGAAGAGGATATTCCTCGGCACGAGGAACGGCTACGCCATAAAGTTCAGCGAGAAGGACGTCAGGCAGACCGGCAGGTCCGCCTCCGGCGTCAGGGGCATAAGCCTCCGGAAGGGCGACAGCGTGATAGGGATGGAGCTGCTGGGCGATGGGGAGAGGATACTGACGGTATCCGAGCACGGCTACGGCAAGCGCACGGAGTCATCCTTCTACAAGGTCCAGAGGAGGGGCGGAAAGGGCCTGACCAACATGAAGGTGACCAAGAAGACCGGGCCCGTGAGCGCCATAAAGAAGGTGACGGGCGGCGAGCAGCTAATGCTCATAAGCAACCAGGGAACAGCGATAAGGGTCGAGGTCGACGGCATATCGCTGATAGGAAGGGCCACCCAGGGCGTGCGCGTCATGAGGCTTTCCGAGGGCGACCGCCTCGAGGACATGGAGCTCATAGTCGGGAACGGCGAAGGCGGAGAGGAAGGCGCCTGACGGTTGCCTTTTAAATAGCTTCTGCAAAACCTAATTATTGTGTTCGCGGAGGTACCCGAGCGGTCAAAGGGGTACGGCTTAGGACCGTATGGTTTAGTGCCTTCGTCGGTTCGAATCCGGCCCTCCGCATGACAGGCTCACTGCACTGCCCTTGCGCCCTCGCCGTCGATGAGCGACACGTGTATGGTGCTGCCGAGGCCGTTCTTCCTGAATGCCTCCTTCATCGACTCCCCTATCTTCTTCGCGTCTGCCTGCTCGTCCGTTACCGCGAGCACGCTCGGGCCGGCGCCGCTGATCGCGCATCCGCATGCGCCGCTCTCCATCGCGGCGCGCTTGACGTCGAAATATCCCGGTATGAGCCGGCCCCTGACGGGCTCCACTATCGCGTCGTCCATGCACCTGCCAAGCAGCCGCACGTCACCCCTTGATATGGCCGCGACCGCCGAGCATGCCATGGCCATGTTGCGCACGAACAGCTTCATGGGCACGTTCTCCGGAAGGACGCTTCTAGCCTTCTTCGTGGGCATCTCGAACTCCGGGCATGCCACTACCATGGTCATGTCCATTCCCCCCATGGATACCACGTCGATGGGGTCGTTCGACCTTACGATGGTTATGCCTCCGAGGAGGGACGGCGCCACGTTGTCGCAGTGGAAGCCGCTGGCCTTTGCCTCTCCCATCACGCAGGGCTCGATGAGCTCCTTCTTCGTGAGCCTCCCGCCGTAGAGGAGGTTCGCCGCATACGCCCCGGCCACGGCGCTTGCCGCGCTTCCGCCCATCCCCGACGCGAGCGGTATGCCCTTGAATATCCTCATCTCCATGCCCCCTTCGGCGTCCAGCCGCCTCAGCACCTCGGCCGCCGCCACGCCGGCCGTGTTCTCCCGGGGATCCTTTGGTATCTTCGCGTTCCCCAATATCTCCGTTATCCTCACCTTCTTCCCGCTGGTCTTCCAGGCTTCGACCATGTCGCCGATTCCGCTTATCGCGATGCCCATGACATCGAATCCCGGCCCGACGTTCGCCGAGCTGGCGGGAGCGTACGCCTTTACGGTCTTCATCGGAGAGCACCCATCACGGATTTCATGTCGGCCCTCACTATCTTCGGCCTGTTGGCGAAGTTGGATTTTATCCCGCCCAGCTTTCCCGTATGGTAGTTTATGGTGGCGTCGGGGTCCTTCAGCATGTTGCCCGTCAGTATGCAGACGACGGACTCGTCTTCCTTTATCTTTCCCTTCTCCGAGAGCTTCCTGACGCCTGCTACCGATGCGCACGATGCGGGCTCCGCCCCTATGCCCGAGCCGTCCACGATGGCCTTCGCGTCCATTATCTCCTGCTCCGACACCTCTTCCACGATGCCCTTCGTCCACCTCAGCGTCCTCACCGCCTTCTCGTAGTTGACGGGCTTTCCTATCTTTATTGCGGACGCTATGGTCTCGGGGTCCTCCAGCTCGTGGTGCTTCCGAAAGCCGTCCGCGTAGCTCCTGTAGAGCGGGTTCGCCCCGTGCGCCTGTATCACGGCCACCCTCGGCATGCCGTCTATGAGTCCGATGTCGAGAAGCTCGCGGAAGGCCTTCCCGAAGGCCGACGCATTCCCGAGGTTGCCTCCCGGGACGACCACCCAGTCCGGGACCTTCCAGTCCATCTGCTGCAGCATTTCAAACATTATGGTCTTCTGCCCTTCGAGCCTGCATGCGTTCAGGGAGTTCAGCAGGTATATCCCGGTCTCGCTGCAGGTCTTCTGGACGAGGTCCATGGCATCGTCGAAGTTGCCTCTGACCTCTATGGTCTCGGCTCCATAGGCGAGCGTCTGGCTGAGCTTCCCGTAAGCAATCTTGCCTTCCGGTATGAATACCAGCGGCCTCAGGCCGGCGAGGGATGCGTATGACGCCATAGAGGAGGACGTGTTGCCCGTGGATGCGCATGCTACCCTGGTGGCGCCCACTATCCTTGCGGTCGTTATCCCGGCGGTCATCCCGCGGTCCTTGAACGAACCGGTAGGGTTCTCCCCCTCGTGCTTCATCAGAAGGTTCTTCACGCCGGCGAATCCGGAGACCTTCGCCGACGAGTAGAGGCCGGTGTTGCCCTCGCCCCTCGTGACTATTATGTCGTCTTCTGCCGGAAGGACGAGCTCCTTGTACCTCCACACGCCGCTGTTGTAGGGGCGCCTTGCGGCGGCCCTGGCCTCGAACAGCTTCAGGGAGACGGTCTCCTTGAGCCTCTCGATGTCGTGTCTGACGTCGAGGAGGGAGCCGCACTCGCACCTGTATATCTTTTCGGTGATGTCGTATTCCTTCTTGCACTTGATGCACCGGAGGCTTGTGGCCATAACTCCATTTGAATGGCAGAACTTTAATATATTTTCCCGCAGGCGCATTTTGCAGGGTTTACTATAAATCCGGAGGGTCCCAAATATTACTCATGGCAAAGGATGCGGTCATCAGGGTGTCGGGGCTTTCCAAGTCCTACTCCGGCAGGAAGGCCCTCGACGGGGTCAGCCTTGAGATAGGGAAGGGCGAGCTCTTCGGCCTGCTGGGGCCAAACGGCGCAGGCAAGACCACCATGATAAGGGCGATGACTGGGCAGCTGAAGCCCGACTCCGGAAGCGTGACGGTAGGGGGAGTGGACGTGCTGAAGGATCCTGTGGGGGCGAGGAAGATAGTGGGGATAGTGCCCGAGCAGGAGACCCCGCCAAGCTTCCTCACGGCGTCCGAGTACCTGCGCTTCGTCTGCATGATAAGGAAGCTCGGTGACGTCGAGAAGAGGTGCGCCCGCTGGTTCGACTACCTGGCATTCGGCGAGGAGCGGGACGTCCTCTGCAAGAATCTCTCCCGCGGCACCAGGCAGAAGCTAATGATATCGCAGGCCTTCATCCACGAGCCGGAGATAGCGTTCATAGACGAGCCCCTCATAAACCTGGACCCGGTGATGCAGGAGAGGGTCAAGGACCACCTGAAGAGGTTCGTCAGGGGCGGAGGCACGCTCTTCCTTTCCACCCATGTCCTCGCGATAGCCGAGGAGATATGCACGAGGATTGCGATAATAGACAAGGGGAGGCTCATCCACGACGGGCCCGTCAGCGGCCTTCGGAGGAAGAAGAAGCACCTCGATGAGCTCTTCCTGTCACTGGTGAAAGAGTGAATGCTCGGGATACTGAGGCTCCTGGTGAAGGAAGAATGGCGCATGCACTCCAGCATGTTCGGAGGCCGGATGTTCGCCCTCTTCCCGGCGGTCGTTGCCGCGTTCACATTCGGCTTCTCCCTCTTCATCCCGCTATTCGAGACCGTGATAGAGCTCCCTGACATATACCTCTTCATAAACTACATGGGCCTGCTCTTCGGCGCATCAGTCGGCGCCTTCGCCCTGCTAGGGAGGGAGGTGATGAACAGGCGCTTCGGCCAGGCCAGCATGCTCGCATACTCGGGCAGGACGCTCCCCGTGTCCGGGAGGACCATGTTCGCAAACGTCATCGCAAACGACGTGGTCTTCTACTTCGCCCTCTTCATCGTTCCCTTCTTCATAGGATTCTCGGGCGCGGCGGCATTCACGGGTGCTGTCCCTGTCTTCAGTCCCGCTCTCGTCGTCTCGCTAGCGCTCTCGTTCATGGTCGGCCTCTCGGCGTCGTTCTTCCTCTCGACAGTCTACGTCAGGTCCGGGAGGGCATTCGTCGCTGCGGCGGCCCTCTGCGCCGTCGCGGCCTTCGCCGGCGGGCTCGCGCTGGACATCGACATGGTGCGGGCCTTCCCTCCCCAGGCGTTCTTCTCCACAGGCTCTCTTTCCTCGCTCGGCGTGACCCTGCTGCTCATAATCGTCCCGTCGGCTCTCTCCCTGGCGTTCGTGAAGACCGAGTTCACCGAGAGGGTCAGGCACTTCAGGGACAGGATTGGAAGCCTTTCAGCGAGGTTCTCCGGGATTTCGGCAAGTCCCCACTTCGTGGCAAAGGACATGCTCGACCTGCAGAGGAGCGAGGGCGGGATAGGCAAGGTCTTCTTCTCCTTCGTCATACCCCTCGTGCTGATATGGGCCATGCTATTCATATTCTCCGGAGTCTTTCCGGTGGGCGGCGGGACCGTGTTCCTCGTCTTCTCCATCCTCGTCGGCGCCCTCGCGTCCACCGTCTACAACTGGCTCACGGAGTTCGACGACTTCTCCTCGTACGCCTTCCTTCCCGTGAGGATGTCCGATGTCATAAGGTCCAAGCTCAGCGGCTGTGTCCTGCTTAACGTCTCGTCCGTCGCGATAATAGCTGGGGCGGCCTTGCTTGGGGGCCAGGCAGTGATGCTTCCCATGGGCCTCGCGGCCTTCGTGGCCGTGGGCTCCTACACAATCTCTGTCACCGTGCTCCTCGCCGGCCTGAGGCCGAACATACTGATATACAGCGCCAGGACGTTCCTGGCATACACAGCGGCGATAGCACCCGTCATGGTGCTGTGCATTATGGTATCTGTCCTCCTGCCCCAGGCGCTTCTGCTGTCTCCGTTCCTGCTGGTGGCGCTGTCGGCGCTGATAATTCGCAGGGCCCTGCGCAGGTGGGACGCGCGCGGTGACTCTGCGACGCAGTTTTAAAAGACATTGCGCACAATATAGCTATAAAACTGCGGGGGTCCCCGAGCGGCCAAAGGGGCTAGGTTCAGGGCCTAGTGGCTTAGTGCCTTCCTGGGTTCGAATCCCAGCCCCCGCATCCGTTACTTCTTCAGCTTGACAGCGGTGCCGTACGCGAGGAGCTCCGCCGCTCCCCTCATCACGGTGGACGTCGTGAACCTGACGCATATGACGGCGTCGGCTCCCAGCTTCTTCGCGTCCTCTTCCATCCTCTGAAGCGCCTGGTCCCTGGCCTCTGTCATGAGCACCGTGTATCCTGTTATCTCCCCGCCGATGATGGTCCGAAGGCCCGCTATGATGTCCCTTCCTATGTTCCTCGCCCTTATTGTGTTTCCGCGGACGAGCCCGAGCGTCTTCGCGACCTTCATGCCTTCTATCGTTTCCGTGGTAGTGATTATCATGCTTTCACCTCCATGTCTCTTTATTCTTTCCCTAATTTATATTGGGCCCGGGAGAATAATTAACTATGAAGAGAGTGCCTCTGGTGCCATTCCCAGTAGAGAAGGCGGTCAGGATTTCGAGGCCTTTCATAGGCTTCGGAGAGATGCTCTCGGCCTTCTTCCCCACGATGGCCTGGGACCTGGAGCAGTCCGAGGTCGGCCTGGAGCCCAGGGAGTGGACGACGGTCGCCGCGTTCTCCGGAGGCTTCTATTTCGTGATGCTTTTCGGCATCATGATGGCTGTGACATCATCGGCGGGGCTGATGGGCCCGCAGGCTGTAGGCGTCTCCTTCCTAGTGGGCTCCGCTATAGGCGGCGCGAGCTTCTTCTACATATCGATGTACCCCAAGCTCATGGCAAAGAAGAAGATAAAGAACGTCAACGAGAACCTTCCCCACGCCCTCCACCACCTCCTGATACAGATACGCTCCGGCGTTCCGCTGTTCAACTGCCTCGTATCCATATCGAAGTCCGGCTACGGCGAGCTGAGCAGGGAGTTCATGACGGCGGTCAACGAGATAAACACGGGGAAGTCTGAGATAGAGACGCTGGAGAGCATCGCCCGCGAGAACCCCTCCCTCTACCTCAGGCGCGTCATCTGGCAGCTGGTCAACGCCCTCAAGTCTGGCGCCGACGTCGGCGACACCATAAAGCAGATAGTCGACAACCTCGGGGTCGAGCAGACCATGGCCATAAAGAAGTACGGTGCCCAGCTCAACCCCGTCGCCATGCTCTACATGGTCTTCTGCGTGATAATGCCGACGCTAGGGATAACGTTCCTCCTCGTGCTCGGCTCCTTCATAGGCCTAAGCATAAACATGGAGTACGTGCTCCTCGGGATACTGGGCTTCCTCGTGTTCTTCCAGTTCATGCTGATAGGCATGATTAAATCCAAGAGGCCGGTGGGCGTATGAGCCTGTTCTCGAGGAAGACCGATGAGGAGAAGCGGGAGGATGCCGAGAAGAAGGAGATTGAGCGCCAGGTGAAGGAAGAGGAAAAGAGGATTATCGGGGAGAAGAAGGCCGAGGAGAAGAGGAAGAAGGAGGACCTGAAGCGCCGGGAGAAGGAGAGGAAGGAAGAGGAGAAGCGCAGGAAGGAGCTTGAGAAGAAGCAGAAGGAGGACGACAGGAAGCGGGCCGAGCAGTCCAGGAAGGCGGCCAGGGAGGCGGAGAAGGCCGCCGAGAAGGCTGGCAAGGAAAGGAAGGATGAGGATTCCGGCAGGGATGACGCCTCTAAGAAGGGCAGGGAGAAAAAGCCGAAGGGAAGGAAGATGAGATTCGGCTTCCACTTCAGGCTCCCGAAGATGAAGAAGGGAAGGCGTCCTGCCAAGGGCGGCAGGAAGGAGAAGGACGCGAAAAAGAAGAAGCCCGGCCTGAAGCTTCCAGTGAGGATAAACCTCATACCCGGCCCGTACAGGAACTGGGTCGAGAACCAGCTCTATTTCTCGGGCTCGGACACGGACCCCGTCAGGTACATAAGGAACATGTTCATAATAAGCGTCCTCATAGGCGGCGGCGCCGGGGTCTTTCTCAGCAGGCTCGCCTGGTACGCGGGGCCGGCGGCGTTTCTTGGCATCTTCGGCCTCATGAACGCCCTGCTCGTGCTCTCCGTTGACAGGAGGGGCAGGTTCGTCGACGAGATACTGCCCGACGCCCTGCTCCTGCTCTCGGCAAACATCAGGGCAGGCTACATACCGAGCAGGGCCCTCATACTCTCCGCGAGGAAGGAGTTCGGCCCGCTCTCCGACGCCATACGCCGCGCGGGGAAGGAGATAATGACGGGGGCGTCGCTTGAGGAGGGCATGAAGGAGATACCGAAGAGGATTAAGTCCAAGGACCTTGGAAGGACCATCAAGCTCATAATAGAGGGCATAAGGGGAGGGGGCCAGATAGTCACCCTTCTTGAGGAGAACGCGACGGACATAAGGAGGAGGCAGGCCATAAGAAAGGAGATATCTGCGAACATCATGATGTACGCGATATTCATAGCGTTCGCAGGATGCCTCGGCGCTCCGGGACTCTACGCCCTCTCGTCCTACCTCACGACAACCATGTCCAAGCTCACCCCCGACATGTCCATGAGCGACCAGATATCTAGCAAGGTGTCCTTCATCCAGATAAGCGGGGCCAACGTCTCCCCGGAGTTCCTGTTCCAGTTCTCCATCGCGGCCATCCTGATAACCACGGTCTTCGGCGGCATGATACTGGGGCTCATAAACTCCGGGAAGGAAAAGGATGGCCTGAAGTTCGCCCCGATACTGGCCCTGATAGGGCTCGCCGTGTTCTTCGGCGCGAGCTTCCTGGTGAGCACCATGTTCTCGTCAATGCTGCCCGGTTAATCGTATTTATATCAGCTGCTTCAATGGATTCTTATGCTCGACATAAAGCGGATAGCTAAGGACCCGGAGATCGTGAAGAGCGACCTCAGGAGGCGCAAGGACATAGAGAAGCTGAAATGGATAGACGACCTCGTTCTGAAGTACGAGAAGTACGGCAACCTCGTCTACGAGTCGCAGAAGCTCCGCCAGAGGAGGAACGAGACCGGCCAGGAGATAGCCAAGGCCAAGAAGGAAGGCAAGGACGCGGGGAAGCTCCTGAAGGAGATGAAGGACATCCCCTCCCTGATAGCGGCAAACGACCAGAAGATAGAGAAGCTCCGCGAGAAGATAGACTGGTACCTCATGAGGCTTCCTAACATCATGCATCACTCCGTCCCCGAGGGCGCAGACGACAGCGGGAACGTGACCGTCAGGAAGTGGGGTACTCCGAGGAAGTTCTCATTCAAGCCTCTCGACCACATAGACATCACCGCGAAGTGGGACCTCGTCGACACGGAGAAGGCGGCCGAGGTCGCGGGCTCCAGGTTCTACTACCTGAAAAACGAGCTCGTCCTTCTCAACCAGGCGCTGATAATGTTCGCCCTCGACTTCATATATAGGCGCGGGTACGGTCTGCTGCAGCCGCCCTTCATGCTCAAGAGAAAGCCCCTGTCGGGCGCAATAGACCTCTCCGACTTCGAGGACGTCATATACAAGATAGAAGGGGAGGACCTCCACATGATAGCCACGTCCGAGCACCCGACGCTCGCCTATCACATGGGCGAGATAATAGAGGGCGGCCTCCCGCTGAAGTACGCCGCCGTCTCCCCGTGCTTTCGGAAGGAGGCGGGCTCCCACGGCAGGGACACCAAGGGCATATTCAGGATACACCAGTTCGAGAAGGTCGAGCAGTTCATATTCTGCA
>CAZTRL010000012.1:0-9923 GCA_964616715.1 uncultured archaeon
GGTAGGCCGTGCTTGCGACCCCGGGAACCCCGTTGCCGTAGGAATAGATGTCGTTCACGTTGAGCCACGACGGGTCGGACCAGTAGTCTACGGCCATCTTCTCGTTCGTGGTATGGGATGTGAAAAGTGCATCGGGGATGTACTCTTTTATCCCCTCGACCACCTTCATGGCCTTGGCGTCGGCAAACGACGGGTCGATGTCCCCGCCTATTACCCAGATGATGTTGTCGTAATCCCTGTACCTGTTCCCGAGGTATCTGCCCCAGTAAAGCATGTCGCTTTCGGAGGCCGCCATGACTTCGTCGCCCCACCCCTCGTCGGTGTCCAGGTACAGCGGGCCGAGCAGGACTATGAGACCCTTCTCCCTTGCGGAGTCAATCACGTAGTCCGCGTGGGCGAAGTATGCTTCGTTGGGAGTCGTGAACGCCTTCCCTGTGAAGGGCGCATCGCCGTAGTAGTCGGCAGGCGCGTTGCTTGCGTACTTGGATTCTATGAGGTTGGCCAGTATCGTGTTGAACCCGCTGCCGGTCCTGCTCTGCAGGTAGTAGTCGGCATCCGGCCTGCTAACCTCCGCGATGAGCGACCAGGCCGTGTCGCCGTTCATGAAGAATGGCGTTCCGTTCTGGTAGGTGAGATACCTGCCACTGGAACCGACCTTCAGGGGAAGGGAGCCAGTCACCGGACTGTCCCTGCACTCTCCGCCGGAACACGTCTGTGTTGGAGAGCAGTCGTATCTGATATCGCCTTTCACGTTGCATGAATCGTACCAGTAGACGTCTCCCGTCAGGCTGTCGCATTGGGAATGGTCGTTAAGGAGGCATTCGTCTCCTGTGCGCCAGCCGACGCATTTGATGTTCGAGCGCTGGTTCTCGTGGTCGTAGGGCCTGCCGTCCACATCGGTGCTCGAGGTTTGCACGAAGTTTCGCGCAATGGTGGTCACCATGAAGCAGACCTCTTCGCCTTCAGTCGGGTTCCACACACCCGTCAGGTCGCAGCTGGCCGTGATTTCGCTGACCGTCTGGCCGGTCCTGCATTGCATTCCAGAATAATACCATTCGTAGGGGCATGCGTTCCACTGTCCTCCGACGTTCACGAAAATCCAGGGGTTAGCTTCCGCGAGCTGGCTGAAGTCTTCGTATGGCCTGTAGGCAGGCCACTTCCCGGCCTTCGAGTGGTAAGTGCAGATTTCGTCGTTGCTACCGAACGTGACGCTGGTCAGTTCCGATGTCATGGCCCAGTCAGTCACGTCCGGTCCCCTGTGCCACTCGACGCCGGCAAGTTCTTCCGCTGTCAGGTCGTCGGCGCTTCCGCCTCCCGGGCCGTTGCAGGCGGGGCAGCTGCCGCTTGGCATGACGATGATTGAGTACATGCTGGCATACGCATCCCCGCTAGGGCCCAAGATGACTGTCCCAGCGGGGAAGCTCTTTGAGAATATCTCGAACGGCAGGCCGTCTATTACGAGGCTCTGGCCAGTGTCTTCCCACCCGGAAAGCCATGATGGGATGGGAATCGTCCTGTCGTCGAATGCTATGTATAGGTCCGCTGCAACGTTGACGGAAAAGGAAACGAGAGGGTAGCCGGTCAATGTCTTGTCGTCGTTGGGTGTCTTTATGTAGGTTGCCGCCCCGAATGCCTCCGGGACGCTGGTGAACGTGTACGTCCTGTCGGTGTACGCGAGCCCTCCCTCGGCAAGTCCGTTGTATGACACCTCGTAGCTGTTTGCGCTCTGCGGCGTCATGCCGCTTATCTCGATTGCTGCGGGGGCGTTCATGCTCGCGTTGAACTGCCATATCTGCCACCCGTCATGGCAGTCCCACGACCCTGATATCCGCGAGCAGGAGTATAAGACCACGAAGTTCATCTCCGCCGAGAGCCTCTCATCCGACAGCCCGAAGTCGGATGCCTCCATCGGGATTTCAGCCGACACGCTGCCGTTGAGCCAGTCTCCTCCCAGGGTGTTTCCGGAGAGTTCGAACCTCTGCCAACCGCTTCCGTCGAGGCTCGCGTAGCCGTACTTGTAGACCGCGAAGTCCGACGCCGAAACGGAGAGCTGCCCGGAGTCCGATGCGGAAGAGAAGACGATGTCGCGGGAGCCGATGGAATATGAGCCCAGGGGTTCTGCGAACCCCGTGTATGCGCCATGGGCAGCAAGCCCCGTGATTTCGCTTCTGACGTCTCCCGGGACCGTCATGTAGGCGAAAATGGAAAGGACGGTGAGCAGGAATACCGCCAGGGAGAAAGCACCCTCTCTCATATCGGGTACACCTTTATGTTCCGAAACCTCACGACCTTCCCGGCGGGGAATTCGCTCGCGGTCGGATGCACCTGGAGCGCGATGTGGCCGGATGACGGGAACCTGGCCTGCGTGTCCTGGTACTCCGTCACCTTCCACCCGTTTATCCATACCGTGATCTTTGCCGGGTTGCCCTCAACCCTTATGCGGAACTGGTTCCAGTCGTTCTCCTTCCATATGTAGGACCACGCGTCGATGTCGAAGAGAGACGGCGAGCCCGTTATGTGGCTCTCGTCTGAAATCGAGAACTCCCTGTAGTCCCCGACGTTCTCTATGTACACGGAACCCATGGGATTCGCCGGCTGGTAGTCTATCGTCACCTGGTAGCCCTGCTCGTCTGTGTCGGTGTTCCTAACATACACACCGCTGTCCACGCCGTAGTCGGGCCACGCGTCGAGCACCATCTCGAAGTCCCCGAACGTCTGGTCGGTTATCAGGAAGCCGCCGTTGCCGCTCCCCGGCGGATTCTGCTGGCCCCTGATGTAGCCCCCGCCAACGCCCTCCCAGAGCGCGCCGCCGTGCGTGTGCCAGCCGCTCGATGGGTTCATCGAGAGCTTAGTCCCGCTCCCGCTCTGGTCTATCGCGTGGTTCTCGTACCAGTCCAGGTGCTTGAGGCCGTTGTCTGAGTTCTGCGGCCATGGGTACCATTCCTTGTCCAGTATGTCCATGTCGCCGTCCTGGTCGGCGTCCGCCGCTATGGTGTCGTGGCCGCCGAGGCCGTTGTCGAACAGCACCTGCTCGGTCCAGCCGGTACCCGTGTTAGTCCACATGTACCAGCGCATGAGGGGTATGCTGCTCTGCATCATGTCCTCCTGGTCGCACGACAGTATGTCGAGCCTGCCGTCGAGGTTGAAGTCCTCGACCCTCAGGCTGTGCAGCGACCCCCTCCTCCCGGGCGCCGTCTGGGGCAGGAGGTACAGCTGGTAGCTGCCGAAGTTTCCGTTCAGGTTGTATATTATCCCCGCCTTCCCGTCCACCTTGTCAGACTCGGAGAACACCACGTCGTTGTCGCCGTCGTTGTCTATGTCCACTATGACACTCCTCGTGGAATTGCCGTATGGGAGGCTCCCCTGGAAGAGCCCCGGGAGGTTGAGCATGTGGACGACCCATGTCGCCCCGTTGTTTCTGTTCTCGAGCCACGCGTTGGCCCTGAATATGTCGTTGTCCCCGTCGCCGTCCAGGTCGCCCGCGCCTCCAGGAGAGAACCCGCCGTGTATCCACGAGGCGCCGCCGTGCCTCAGGCCCGTCAGGTCGATGGTGGTCCTGGGCCAGGACTGCGCCGGGTCGGATGGGATGTTGTACCAGCGGGTCCCGAAGTCCTCGCTGTGGGCTATCACGTCCTTCTTGCCGTCGTTGTTCACGTCCGCCATGGTCATGTCGTGTATCTCGTCGTTGTCGGAGAAGATCCTAGGGTCGTACGTCCTCATCGTGAACGACCCCCCTCCGTTGTTCTGGTACCACACGCCGGAAGATATGATGTCCATGCGGCCGTCGTCGTTGACGTCGTATGGCCACGCGCCGAGGCTTGTCTGGGGAACCGTCCCTATCTGCGTCGCTGGCCAGTTGCTCCCGCCGTTGTTGCTGTACAGGTACATCCTCCCGGTGTTGCCCTGATAGTCAGTCACACCCGAGGCGAAGTCGAGGTCTCCGTCGTTGTCGTAGTCAGCCACAGTCTGCTCGGCGAGGAAGTCCGTGACTGGAGGGTTCGCCGTCCTTGGAGGGGTGCTTGAGATGAAATAGTGCGTGAAGGAGAACGCGTCGCTTCCGCCTCCTCCACCGCCTCCTCCGACCCAGCAGTCCCATCCCGAGAAGGTCCCGCCTGCCGGGACGGCCACCGCAGTCACGCGGACGGTCATGGGCAGGTAGTACGACCGGAGCGCCCAGTCGCCGTCACTTTCCCAGTCGCTAACTATCTTGCGGTTGTCAGACCACATGGGCGTGCCCGCGTAGCAGAACCTGTCGGGCCTGGAAAAGTCCACAGGCGCGTCCGAATAGCTCTGGCTTGGGTACGACTGCCACCACGTGGTGGGGGAGCTGTGCGTCTCAACGACGGAGCCCGGCCCGCTGAGCGTGTAGAGGTTGCTCATCACCTCGCGGCCGCAGTCGCTGTTGCTGTTCGCCGTGTTCTGCCATATGCCGAACTGGAACATGCACGGCCTCGTGGACGGCTGGCTCAGCACCTCATACCTTGCGTATATCTCCCCGTTCTCGTAGTCGTATGGGGTCTTCCAGTTCGGGGGAGCGTCCTCTACGTTGTCTATGTCCCAGAACTTGAAGCCGTGGAGGCTCTCGTCGTAGGTGTAAGTCTCGTCGGTGATGAGGAACTCGCCGGGGTTCCCGCTGCACGCCTCGCCGCAGCCGGGGATTTGCGTGTGCGTGCAGTACTTGGGGGACGCCTGCACGCACTCGTCGGTGGTGCATTGGTCTCCGTCGTCGCACTCGGATGCCGTCTGGCACTCGTCTGGGGTGGTGTCTCCCCCGCCTTCGGAGTAGAGCGCGGAAACCTCCTGCGCAGAGAGCGTCCTGTTGTATATGCGGACCTCGTCGATTGTCCCCCTGAAGGCGTCGTCGCTTGACAGCGTCCTTCCTATGAGCAGCTCGCTTGCGCTGTTGAGCGGGCTGCCGCTGAGCGTTGATGAGCGTCCGGCCTCGGCGCCGTTGCGATAGATGATGACGGTGTTCGCTGCGTCGTTGAATGTGACCGCGATGTGCTGCCAGGCGCCGAACGTGACTGGAGCGAGGTTCTGGATGTTCCCGTTTATGAAGCCGCGCCACTGGTTCGTCGACAGGTATTCCATGTCCAGGGCGTAGTTGCAGTACGGGCTTGCATGGGTGGGGTTGGCCTCCTTGCAGACTATCGTGCCGCAGCTCTGCGTCTGGCCCGGCTGCGCCAGCACCCATGCCGCGATGGTCAGGTCGCCTGTGATGGAAAGTGACGGCGAATCAGGGACCGTGATGACGTCGTCGACCCCGTCGAATGTGTACGCCCCGCCGACCTTTCCCTGAGACGTCCATGCAGGTTTCCTGCCTGACACGCCCCCGCCGAGTGTCCCCGTGTTGCTGCCTGCGCTGTCGTGGACGCTGTCGCCGGATGCGTCGAACGGCCAGTAGGCCACGAGGCCCTGCTGGAGAGGCGACGGCTGCGCGCCCCTGATGAGGATTGCCGAAAGCTTTGCGTGGTCTGCGGTGGATGAGGTGGTTATGGTGAGGCTCCCGTCGCTTACCGTGACGGTCTTGGTGACGTCGTAGGCTGCGGCATTGCCGGCGGTCGCGTACAGGTCGAGGTCGTTTGCGGCCTGCACGCCCTCGACGTACGCGTCGAAGACCCTTGCGCCTGCCGTGTTGTAGTATATCTCGGCGAACTTGAGCGTGACGTCGTACTGCCCGTTCTGCACGGGGAAGTCGTACGAGAAGTCGCTTGCCCCGGTCGTCCCGCTCACCCTCTCGGAAGAGTACAGCGTGTCGTCGGTGGTCCCGGATATGGCCTTCCCGGACTCGTAAGTCTGCCCGCCTGTGTAGTATGCGTCCGCAGAGTACGATGTGCCGTCGGCTGCCGTGTACGTCCCTCCGCCGCAGTTGACTGCATAGACGACCTGCTCCTGCCCGCCCTGCATGCTCCCGGAGAACTGCCATATCTGCCACCCGTCGTGACAGTCCCAGGTGTTTCCGGTCCTGGTGCATGTGTATGCAACCACGAAGTTCGCATCCGTGGAGAGGCGGGACTGCGTGAGCCTCATGTCGGAGGGGCCGAAGTCAAGGGTGGCGGATGCGCTGCCGTTGAGCCAGTCCCCTCCGAGCGCGCTGCCGTAGAAAGTGAAAGACCTCCAGTCCTGGCCATCGTAGCTCACGTAGCCGTACCTGTAGACGGCGAAGTCGTCAGCGGAGACGGCCATCTGGGCGCTGCCGCCTTCGCTCCCGAAGCTGAAGTCCCTGGAGCTCACCGAATAGCTCGCCAGCGGCTCCGCGAAGTTGGCGTACGTCTGGTGGGCGGCGTATCCCGTTATCGGGATGGACGGGAACAGCGGCGTTGAGGGTATGTCGTGCGTGCCGTCCAGGAGCACCGCGCCGTGTCCACTCTGGGCCGTCTGGACGCCCATGGAAGCGGCGAGCGCCGCTACAATTAGTACCGATGCGGCAATGACGGCGATTCTTGAGGCTTGCATAACAGACCTTTTGATTAATTGCCTAGGCGCGAATAAAAATAATGGAGGGCCGGATGTCAGGGCTTGTAGAGGCTGAGGTTCCTGTTGTACAGCGCCAGGACCTCGGAATCGGAAAGCGGCTTGTCGAATATCATGACCTCGTCTATGCGCCCTATCCATGGCCTCTGAAGCGCGTCTGTGGGCTGGCCTCCTATCCATATGCGGTCTCCCGTCTGGGCGAACGCCTGCCCCACCGACTGCGTTCCCACGGGCTGGCCGTCGTAGTAGAGCCTCATGGTGCTGCCGTCGTACGTCCCCACTATATGGTGCCACTCGTTCAGCGTGACCGTGTCCGCTGAGGAGTAGAGCCTTCTAGGGTAACTCTCGCCCGAGATGCCTACCCTGAACTCCGGGTAGAGCGGTCCCTGCACCAGTATCCCCCAGTTCTGCCAGCTAGTCGTCGGACCCTTTATTATTATCCTCGGGTCCACGAGCTCCCCGTTGAACGTCGTGACCTCTTCGAGGTTGAACCATGCGGCGAGGCTCATATGGCTTGGCGGGTTGCCGATGCCCACGTCTATGTAGTCGTTCCCGTCGAAGCTGTATGCGCCGTCGAACTTCCCGCTGGATACGGGCGTCGCCCCATTGGACGTCCCGTCCCAGTCGCCTATGTAGCCGTAGTCCTGGGTGTCGCCGTCGAGCGGCCACCAGTTGGCGAGGTCCGCCATCCATGCCGTGTCGAGGCACTCGCCGTTTATGCAGTTCTCGCCGCCTCCGCACGACGTCTCGCAGTCGCCGCAGTATTCATCATTGTTGAGCAGGTCCGCCTCGCACCCGTTGGACGGGATGCCGTCGCAGTCCCCTGTGTCGGTGTCGCTGCAGGCGCACGCGCCGCCTTGGCAGCTCTTGTCCGTCCCGCACGAGTCCCCGCAGCTCGCGCAGTCGCTGTCGGTGCCCAGCTGCCTCTCGCAGCCGTTTGTCGTGTTCCCGTCGCAGTCGTCCCATCCGGAGGCGCATGTTATGTAGCAGCTCCCGTCGACGCAGTCGGTCGTCCCGTGAGGATTGACGCAGGCTATGTCGCACGCTCCGCAGTGTGCATCGTCAGTGTATATGTTCGTCTCGCAGTCCGGGTCGGCGTCGCAGTTTGCCGTGCCTGATGGGCAGCTGTCGGGGACGCAGTCGCCTGACACGCAGCTGTATCCGTCTCCGCAGGAGTTCGTGCAGCTGCCGCAGTGATCGTCGTCATTGAGCAGGTCCGCCTCGCACCCGTTGGTGCTGTTCTGGTCGCAGTTGCCCCAGTTGGTGTTGCATGTGGGGCTGCAGCTCCCGTCGACGCAACTCGTCTCTCCGTGCGGATTGGTGCAGGCTATGCCGCAGTCACCGCAGTTGTCGGCATCCGTGTATATGTTCGTCTCGCAGTCCGGGTCGGCGTCGCAGTCCGCCGTCCCGGTGGCGCAGCTTCCGGGCACGCACGTACCTGAGACGCACTCGTAGTTCGTCCCGCAGGAGTTCGTGCAGCTGCCGCAGTATTCATCATTGTTGAGCAGGTCCGCCTCGCACCCGTTGGTGCTGTTCTGGTCGCAGTTGCCCCAGTTGGTGTTGCATACCGGGTTGCACAGGCCGTTTGCGCTGCACGTATTGGAAGAGTGCACAGGCTGGCATGTCCCGCAGCTGCCGGCACATCCATCGGCCCCGCATTCCCTGCCGGCGCAGTCCGGCGTGCACGTTCCCGTCTCGCACTGGTGGGTCGTCTCGTTGCAGAACTCCGTCTCGCTGTCGCAGCTCCCACAGCTCCCGCATCCGTGGGGGGATTCGCCGCACTCCCAGGAGCTGCAGTCCTGCGTCTGCGTTATGAGGCCCTGGATGTCGTTTCCGCACCCGTCGTCGCATGTCTGCGTCGTGCATATGCTGTTTGCGCAGGACTCGTCGGGCTCCTTCTCTCCTGTGCACACGCCGCCGCATCCGTCGGGGCACTGCTGGTCGCTGCATATGGTGGTGTTGCACGAGCAGTCAGGAACGCACTTGCCTCCCTCCAGTTCGTACAGCCCTATGTCAGGCGCCGGACCCTGCGGTATGGACACGCCGTCGAAGTCCTTGGCTAATCCCACGTCGACGCCGGCATCTGCGAGGGACGAGTTGGGGACCAGGTGGTAGTCGCCGTCGTCGATGTCCACGAACTCATCCCTTGCGAACACCGTGGTGGTCTTGTAGTTGTGGCTCTCGTTGACGCCCAGCAGGCTCTGGCTCGGGAACGTGTATAGCTGCCCGGAGTCTATGATGACGTTGTTGTTGAATGTGAAGTTGGCCGTCGATGTACCGTTCACGACGGTCCCGGCGTCGGTTATGAGGTTGTTGTATATCTCGAAGTTGTTGCCCACTGGCCCGAACACCCTGTCGTATCCTGAGAATATGTTGTGGTGGTATATGCTGTCAGGCGACGTGAGCACGGCGAAATCGCATGTCCCGTCGCAGAAGAACTCGTTATACCTTATCCTCTCGCCGCTGCCAGTGGAGGAGTACCCTGCCTCCTCCCCGTTCGTGACGGTGTTCCTCTCGAACACGCCGTTGGTGCCGCCGGGGTCCGTGCAGGTGAAGGCCGTCCTTGCGGAATTCTCGCCGCTCTTCCCGAGCTCGTTGCCGCTGACCAGGAAGTTCCTGCCATGCTTGTAGATTAGTATGTGGGAGCCGTCGTCCAGCCCCGTCGAGCTTATCGCATTGTCCTTTATCTTTATGTCGCTTCCGGAGACCATTATCCCGTCGCCGTCGATGTCCTCTATCTCGTTCCCTGTCATCGTAAGGTTGGCGCCTATGCCTCCTATGCCGAACGACTCGTCCCCGGTCATGTCGTGAATGTAGCAGTCCTTGACTGTGTGCCACACGGACACGTTGTAGCTCTCGTTAGAGCCGCCGCCTATCTCTATTCCTCTCTTGGCATTCCTTATCTCGAAGTTCTCTATCCTTATCCAGACCTTGTTGCCGGCAGCTATCTTTATGCCGGTCGTCAGGTTCTTGTCGGCGCCGTCTATAACGGGCTTGTCGCCGCTGCCGTATGACCTGAAGACGATTGGCTTGTCGGGACTCCCGCTGCTCGATATGACTAGGCTCTCGTTCCACGTGTCGCCCCTGTTGAAGAGCACGATGTCACCTGCCGTGAACGAGATTGAGTTGACCTTCGCCATAGTCCTCCACGGGCTGTCCCAGTCCCTTCCGTCGTTGCTGTCGTCTCCCTCGCTGGAGGACACGTAGTATGCCTCGACTTGGTCGCATGGTATGCACACGCCACCGCAGTCCACACCCGTCTCGTCCTGGTTCTGCACCCCGTCGTCGCACGTCTCGCAGTCCTTGTAGCACGGCCCCCCGCAGTCCACTCCTTCCTCTCCCTGGTTCTTTATGCCATCTGAGCATGTCGGGCAGTCTGCCGAGCACGGCCCCCCGCAGTCCACTCCTTCCTCTCCCTGGTTCTTTATGCCATCTGAGCATGTCGGGCA
>CAZTRL010000012.1:10023-11183 GCA_964616715.1 uncultured archaeon
GCACGCCTCGCACACGCCACCGCAGTCCACACCCGTCTCGTCCTGGTTCTGCACCCCGTCGTCGCACGTCTCGCAGTCCTTGTAGCACGGCCCCCCGCAGTCCACTCCCAGTTCGCCCTGGTTCTGTATGCCGTCGATGCAGCTGGCGTAGCACGCCTCGCACACGCCACCGCAGTCCACACCCGTCTCGTCCTGGTTCTGCACCCCGTCGAAGCAGCTCGGGCCGGCGTTGCTTCCTATGATGCTGACGCTCGCCACTATAGCAAGCTCCACCAGAAGCAATATGATACCTATCTGCAATATCATTCAGCATCACGGACACGGATAAGCCGCTGCAGGCCATCCGTCATATTATTATAATAAGCTATTGGTTAGCTTCGATATAAATCTGAAACTCTGGAGCTTAAACGGAAGGCGGTGGTGGCAGTGTCATAGCCGGGTTCGCGCACGGGGGGCATGTGCTGCACTGGGAGTATATCTGCCCTATCTCGTATGGTTCGAGCGCTCTCTTGTAGACCCTCACGTCGTCTATGGTCCCCGGGAAGTGCCTCTGGTAGCTTGAGTATGTTGGCTGCGACCCTACCCACATGAGCGTGCTTGCGGCCAGCAGGTTGCCGGTCTTGGCCTTTACCTTTATCGGCTCGCAGTTGAGATAGAGGATTGCGTGCGTGCCGTTGTAGACGCCTGCGATGTGATACCATTTCCCGGTTTCCACCGTGACCAGGGAGTTGTACACGCGGGATGCGTCCAGGTCGTCGCCTATCGCGGACACCCTGAACTCGGGGAAGCCGCCCCTGTAGACCATGAGCGCCCAGTCCGGATACAGGTCGCCGTCGCTCTTGGAGAGTATCGTGGGATCCGCTCCCGCTGCCAGCGTGTCGAGCTTGAACCACGCGGAGAGCGTGAGCTGGTTGCCCGTCGGCGTGACCTCGCCAGCGTCCACGTGCTGGTCGACGCCGTTGAAGTGCATGCCGTTGCCTAACAAGCCCTGCGTCACCTGCGGGCCGCCTACCATGAGGCCATTGTAGCCGTATTCGCTCTCGTCTTCCACTATGTTCCCGCTGATGCTGTCGAACGTGTAGCGGAGCATCAGGTCGTCATTCACGCACGCGCCCGACAGCGTGCATGTGCCGGTCGTGCAGTCCCCGCACGTCCCGCAC
>CAZTRL010000012.1:11283-30411 GCA_964616715.1 uncultured archaeon
CCGTTGGGCGAGGACCCGCACTCCCTGGTCCCGCAGTCAGGCTGCAGCGTCCCGTCGCAGTCATTGCCGCAGCCGTCCGGGCACACGTCGCCGGCGCATGTGGTGGACGAGCACGAGCAGTCAGGCGTGCAGTTGTAGTTGTCTATGCAGATTCCGCCCATGCATGTCTGGTCCGTGCCGCAGGCATATCCGCATGTCCCGCAGCTGCCCTCGTCCGTGTATATGTTCGTCTCGCAGCCGTTCACGTTGTTCCCGTCGCAGCTCTTCCATCCGTCGTCGCAGTATGGGCTGCACAGTCCGTTAGAGCATGTGTTCGCTCCGTTTAGCTGGTCGCACGTCCCGCAGCTGCCCTCGCAGCTGTCCGTGCCGCATTCCCTGCCTTCGCAGTCGATGACGCAGTCTCCTTCCTGGCACACTCCCCCGTGGCACGTCTCCGGCGCTGTGCAGTCCCCGCACGTCCCGCACCCGTTGGGCGAGGACCCGCACTCCCTGGTCCCGCAGTCAGGCTGCAGCGTCCCGTTGCACTCGCCGCCGCACCCGTCGAGGCACGTGCTTCCGGCGCATGCGTATGATGCGCACGTGCAGTTGGCCGTGCAGTTCTCGTCAGGGACCGTGCTCTTTATGCAGTATCCGTTGAGGCATTCATAGCCCGCGGAGCAGTCCCCGCACTTGAGTACGCCTCCGCAGTTGTCCCACCACGTGCCGCAGCTGTGCCCAAGGTCCGTGCACCCTGACGGCGTGCAGTTCTCGTCCTGTACGTTGCCGCCGGCGCCTACGCACGTGCCCATGCTGCACCTCTTTCCCGCGTTGCATGTCCCGCAGTCGAGCTGCCCTCCGCAGCCGTCGCTCCAGAGGCCGCAGTTGTGGTTCAGGTCCTCGCACGTCTTGAGGTTGCAGATAATATCATTGGGACCATTGCCCAGGCTGCTGGTTATTATGCTCGTGTCGTAGCCGGCTGGGGAAATGTACAGGACCGCGGCAATAGTCACCATTGCGCCGTATGCGGCCAGCAGTATGAGGCTGAAAGCCATGCCCTTCATGGTTCCCATAACTAATATTGAGGGAGCTATAATAAAAAATGGGCGATTTCCGCCCCTCTCCGTTCACGAGAAGACAAACACGGGGTTTACATCCTGCCCACCGGCTTGCGCAGGCTGCTGGACGTTGGCTCCTGGCGGGGCCGGCGTCGGCGGCAGGTCGAACCCGAGGTCGTTTTCGTCTCCCGTTTCCGGGGCGCTCATGAAGAGCATCACCAGAAGAGAGAGGACTATTGCCACGAGGACGATTGCCGCTATGTATATGTACATGGTGTTCATTCGATGGTTCACCTGTATATATTTGGTCGAGGTGGTAAAAAAGGATTTATTTCTCCGGGTGGAATTATTGTCATGAAGATTCCGGCATTTTTGCTCATGGCCGCGCTGGCGCTCCTTGCGCAGGCGGTGCTGTCCTCGGCGCAGGCTGCAGATGGGGGCAACTCCACGCCTTGCGACGGATGCGCCGCCGTGGGAACGGTCAACGTCACGCTGGTGGAGCAGCCCGACCCGTTCACGGGATTCTTCTCCTATGAGCCGCTGGACCTGGGAAAGCTACTCGACGGCATCAGGTCTTTCTTCGCCTCACTCTTCGGGTGATGCTACGGCCTTATGCCTGAGAACCTCTTCATGATGAGATACCTGACGTACATCGATGAGAACCCGAGGATGAATGCCACGATGAGTATCGGCAGCGGGTCTATGTCGGTGACGCCGCTCCTCGGTATCCATGGCAGCAGCTGGAAAACCAGCGCTATCGATGCGGTGGTGACGAAGACTATTGTGAAGGAGAGGAACGCGCTCGCGAGCATCTTTGAGGCGAGCCTGGACGCGAACCTCCTCATTCCCTTCCCCGGAATCCTCTTCGATGCTTCCACAATTAGATTTTTCCCCTAGGAAAGATATTAATAGCATCCCGGGAAAACAGAAGAGGGGGATGTTAATGAGGCTTTGGACCGACAAGCACAGGCCGTCTTCGCCTGAGAAGATCGCGGGGCAGCAGAAGGCTGTCGAGGCTGCGAGGCGCTACCTGTCATCGTGGAAGCCCGGAACCGCGCTCCTCCTCTACGGCCCTCCTGGTACCGGAAAGACGCTGCTTGTGGAGCTGCTCGCCGCGGAGAGGGGTGATTTCCTCGTCAGGCTGGACGCCTCGGACAGGATGACGGGAAAGGAGATAGAGGCAGCCCTTAACGAGGCCGGCAGGCAGAGGACGCTCTTCCACGGAGGGAAGCTCATACTCATAGACGAGGTGGACTCCCTGAGCGGCAGGTCGGACAGGGGGGCCTCGGGGAGCATAGTCAAGGTGATAGCCGGGTCCAGGTACCCGGTCGTGATATGCGTAAACGACATCAAGGACCCAAAGCTCAGGCAGATAAAGAAGGTGTGCAGGAAGGTCGGGATGGGAAAGCTGGGGCGCGATGACGTCTCATCGTTCCTTTCGGGCATCGCGAAGATCGAGGGGGTTTCTGTCGCGGATTCCGTTCTCGACGGCCTGGCCCGCTGGTCGGGCGGCGACCTGCGCTCCGCGATACTCGATTTCCAGATGCTCTGCCTCGGCAAGAAGGAGGTCACGGACGAGCACTTCCTCTCCCTTGGCTTCCGCGAGAGGCCGAAGGGGATGGAAGATGTACTCTCCGGGCTCATGAGGACGCCTTCGATGAAGGCCAACCGGATGTCCATGTGGAACGCTGACGCGGACCCGGACGACCTGTTCCTGTGGCTCGAGAGCAACATATACAAGACAACCCGCGACCCGGCGTTCCTGGCGGCCGCATACGACGCGCTCTCGAGAGCCGATATATTCAGGTCCAGGGTGCCTGCCCAGCAGAACTGGAGGTTCAAGGCCTACATGTCCGACGTCATGGCGGGGGTCGCCTGCCTCAGGAACGGCGCCTACGTCGCCCCGGAGGCCGTCAGGACGCCTGACAGGATAATACTGCTTTCGAGGGCCAGGTTCACCCGGGCCGTCATGGACCCTATAATAGGAAAGGTCTGCGGGAGGTGCCACTGCTCCAGGGCGGTCGCAAGGAAGGAGTACGTCCCCTACCTGCGGTTCATCGCGGGAAACGGGGGAAGCTTCCCAGAGGACATCGGGCTCACGGAGGAGGAGGTCCTGGCGATAAAGAGATAAATCATCGTGCCATTTCTTTACAGGGGCCCGTGGCTCAGCTTGGATAGAGCGCTGGATTGCGGATCCAGAGGTCCTGGGTTCGAATCCCAGCGGGCTCGCTTGCGCCGCGGCGGCGCATATTGGCGAACATTTAAATACCTGCCGGATAAATTAAGTTAAATCTATTGGAGATGGATATGTCAGAAGAGCTTAGATGCGTTTCGTGCGGCAAGCGGGTGGAAACTGAGAACTTCTGGGTGGAGTTTCCCTGTCCCAGCTGCGGCGAGGTGAAGATAATACGCTGCGAGAGATGCAGGAAGCTCGCTAATCCTTACAAGTGTGGAAAGTGCGGTTTCGAGGGGCCCTGATTGGAATGGGAGATGTAATACTCGTCTACAAGGTGCTCCCTTCGGACCCCGCAAAGTTCGATTCTGTCAGGGCGGCACTTGAGAAGCTCGCTCCAAAGAGGCTCGAGGAGGAGCCGATAGGCTTCGGCCTCAAGGCGCTCAAGTTCACCACGATGGTTCCCGACGAGTCGGGGAAGCAGGAGGAGCTCGAGGGAAAGATTACCGGCATAAGCGGTGTCGGCGACCTTGAGCTGCTACACTTCTCGCGAAGCATGTGATCATCCGCCGTCGGCTCATGCACGGCTTTTCTGTTCCGCGCTTCCAAAAGCCAACCCGTAGGCCCAGCCGTGGCTGGATTGGATAAAGAAAACTCGTGAAGGGGCTTACTTCTTCGCCTTCGGCTTGGATGCCTTGGACTTCTCTGCCTTCTTGGCCTTGGGAGCGGCTTCTTTTTTCGGCTCGGCCTTCTTCTCTTCCTTCGCCTCAGCCTTGGGTTCTTCCTTCTTCTCCTCTGCCTTGGGCTTGGTCTTTGCCGCGGTCGCCCTCTTCCTCTCGGCGTCCTTTGCCTTCTCTATGTCCTTTGCCGTGGGCTCCTTGACCCCGAGCTTGGCGAACAGGCCGCTCTGCTTGTATGCGGCTATCACTTCCTCGTCCGCCGCGTTCTTCTTTATCTTTATGGTCTCGGGCGTCGGCTCGACGTGATGTATGCTGCTCTTCCTTCTCTTGACGCTTGTCACGGCCTTGGGCCCGGTCACCATGACCATCCCGTCGTCCATGACGTCGACTATGACGCAGTACTTTCCTGCCTCCCTTCCGGCAGTCTTCACGCAAATCCTTCCTACTTCGATCATTTTTCCCATCTCTCCATGTTTTTAGACTTTATCTTCCTCTTCGTGCAGGGTGCGCACAGAGTGCCGCCGTAGGGCCTGTCCGGCCTCTTCTGCGTCTTTGGAAGCTTCCTTATCTCTGCGGGGAGCCCCCTCGGGACGCCGTGGAGCGGCTTGCTGCAGGACGCGCACCTGGCCATGCCCGGCTTCTTCTTGGTGAAGTGCGTCTTCACCTTCCCGCCGGGAGTCGTAATCCTGTTCTTGCTGAAGCTTCTTGACCTTTGCGCTGGCGTTGGCATCTGTATCACCATTATTAGTTTACATTGTATGTAGCAAAACCTTTTATTAGTTTACGTCGTTTGGCATTTAAAAATCTGCCTACTCGACCCCCAGCACCTTCCGCAGTATGAACGTGGCCGGGAGGCTTATGAATATGTACCACCAGAACCACGTCAGGTAGCTTCCTATGAATGGTATCTCGAACGGGGCCTTGGCTATGAGCATCTCGAAGTGGACGGTCATGGCCTGGGGCGCCTGGAAGAGCATGAAGCCCGATGTCGCCTGGACGGGCCTCCAGTACACCCCGCCCAGCCCGAAGACGTCGCCGCTGCTGAATGTCTCGTCCTGCGAGAACGCGCCGTTGTCGTTGAGGTCCACGCCCACCGTGAAGCTAGTGCTGTCGTTCTGGTACGTCATCGCGTGGCTCTGCCCGTTGTAGTCGAATGTCGGGCTGTTGTCTCCGGAGAAGTCGGCGGTGATGCCACCGAAGTTGGTGTTCAGCCATCCCAGGAGCAGGAAGAAGAGGAGCATGGTGGCCATCATGGGCCTCATGCTCATTCGCAGCTGGGTCTGGTTTACCTTGAGCATCTCGCTCGCGTACTCGTTCATCTTTGCCATGTCCCCGGCCTTCTTGGCCTGGTTCATCTTCTCCTTGTAGAACTTCGTGTCGTCTTTCATCTTTCTCATCTCGTCGGGCTTTGTGAGGACGCGGTATATGATGGTTATGGTCGCGGAGAGGCCCAGCGATATGAGCGTTATCGAGAGAAATGGTGTAAGTATGCTCATTTCTTCACCAGTATGTCCTTTAGCAGCGCGTAGAGCTCGTCGGATGCCTTCCTCGCCCCGTCGGGCCCGCACCTTATTGTCTTTATCCCGCAGCCCGACGCCGCGCAGAGCATTATGGAGTACGCCTTCTCGGTCTCTTGGTGGTCCCTGAATGCCTTGGGGTCGTCAAGCCTGCCCTCCAGCGCCTCCGGGTCTACCCCTATGTGGATGAGTAGCCGGGGCTTGAGCGCCTCGAGCGTGTCGTTTGTTATGACGGGGAATATGCCTAGCGGGGTGCCGACGGTGCAGTATCCGTTGACTATTACGTGCTTCTCCCCGCCATCCATCAGGCGGACCCTCATGCTGTCGGCTATCTTCTTCTGGGTCTTCTCTATGACCTCCAGCTCCCCCGCCGCGGTGCCCTCCCCGCTGAAGTCGCTGAAGCTCAGGAGGCGGAAGGGCGCCTTGCCCTCAAGCCTCTCGACCGCAATCCGGACTATGGATTCCTCGACCGCATTCTGGACTCCTGTAATTAGCACGTTCATGATATCACTTGCCGAGTATCCTGCGAAGCATCGGGTGCATGTCGTCGATGTGCTGCGTCGTTATCTCCTGGTACAGCTGGTAAGATATCATGGTGGCAAGCAGTATGCCCGTTCCGCTTCCTATGGCGTTGGTGAGGTCGGCATACGAGGCGAGCACGCCTATGGCCATCCCTCCGAGCGCCGCAAGGCCCGGTATGTACCTCGCCAGCACCCTCTGTATTATCCGTATGTCCCTCCTGTAGCCGGGTATCTGCAGGCCAGTCGAGTGTATCTGCTCGGCAACGCTCTCCGCATCCATCCCAGACGTGGTGACCCAGAATATCGAGAATATGGTCGCCCCTGCTACCATGAAGCTCATGTAGACCAGTATCCTTGCTATGTCCGTGAGGCTTATCACCATGCCGGTCAGCCCGAGGCCGTTTACCATGCCTACCCAGACGAGAGCGCCCACGGGTATCATCGCAAGCGATAGCTTCCACGCGGGCTTCTTCACGTACCCCGCGGCCATTGCCCCGATCAGGGCGAACAGTCCCATGAAGATGGCGACGCCCGCGACCGCCTGCGAGTTAGGTGGCTGGACGTAGTACACAAACCCGGAGACTGGACTGTTGTTCTCGAAGCAGCCGAGTATGCCGCACAGCCTGGCGGAGTCGGGCTCCACGGGCTGCGCCGCCATCCTGCCCATTAGCTGCACGTTGGCGAGCAGCGCGGCTATGAGTATGACCGGTATGACGTTCGTGTACAGGAAGTTTAGCGGCCATCTCCTGCCGAAGCCCCTTATGGAGCCGAACGCGAGCGGTATCTCGACCTTGATGTTCTGTATGAATATGACTAGCATGAACACCAGAGCTGTGGCCAGGACCGGCATCAGTCCAAGCAGCAGGGCATTGAGCGGGTCAGCCGTGGCTAGGTAGTACACGACCTGCGGCAGCGCGCCGAGAGGCGGATTCTGCAGCTCCACGGACGGCAGCGCGAGCGCCGTCCCCTCCCCGCTCCCGAAGAGTGATAAGCACCCGGTCCCCGTGCATATCGCGAACGGGTTGAACATCCTTATTATCATGGCGCTCGAGACGCCCGCTAGTATGAACAGGCTGACGCCGGAGCCGAAACCCCACTTCGATATCACCTCGTCCATGAAGAGTATGAGCACGCCGCCGACCGCTATCTGTGTTATGACGATGAGCTCGAGCCCCGGCTCGGGTGGTATGGCGCCGAAGAGCACGTATATCGCTCCCTCGATGAAGCACATGGCTATCGCCAGGATCTTCTGGGTCCCCTGGAATATGGCCTTGCCCTTGTCGGTCGTCATGTCCCACGGCAGTATCTTGGAGCCGACCAGCAGCTGCAGTATTATGGCCGCGACCACTATGGGGCCGATGCCGAGAGTCGTCAGCGAGCCGAACTTGGAAGCGAGGAGCAGCTCGAAGACCTTGAGCTGCTGCATCCCCTCAGTCCTTATGCCGTAGACCATTATCTGAGACATGACGAAGAATACGACGAGCACCATTCCCGTGTACTTGAGCTTCTCGCGGAACCCCAGCTTGTGGATGGGCTCCCTGACACCGGGAAGGTGGTTGAGGAAACTCATGTAAGAATCTTCCAAGGACATGCTAACTCCAAATACGACCTAGTCGAATCTCTAATTATTGGATTCGTTCTATTTATATAAATCTCTTGCGCGGGTTGCGCGGCCTCTTCAGAAGAGCGACGAATCAGGGAAGTCGTCGCTGTAGTCCGGCTTCGATGACGGGTCCTTGCTCATCTCTATGTAGGCGGCAATCTGCTCTGGTGTTCCCTCGCCCTTGTAGAACTTGTTATCGTCGAATTCGTCTTCGAACGCCAGGTTGAATACGTTTTCGAGCTCGGCGCTTGCTGTGACCCTGTCCATGCTGTCCATGTCGAAGTCTTCGTACAGCCTGCCGCTTGCGTATATGTCGCCGAGGGACATGTTGGAGTTCTGCTCTATAACGTCGGCTATCTTCCGCAGGGTGTCCGTGTTCATGCTCGGATGATAGTTTCCGCTCATGAGTCAGATTTGTCAGAAAATTTTAAAAGCGCATGCCTGCATCAGGCCTGCTCTTCTTCGGGGGCGGATTCCTCGGTCACGGCCTCGGGGACGTCGGAGACTATCTTTCCGCCCGCCGCCTCGACCTTCTCCTTCGCCTTCTTGGAGTAGTAGTCGACCTTTATCTCTAGCGGCCTCTTTATCTCGCCCGTTCCGAGGAGCTTGTCGTATCCGAGTTTTGAGAGGTCTATCTTCTTCTCCTTGCCCGCTATCATGTCGGCCTCGCGCAGGTTGATTGCCTTCATCGTCCTGCCCGTCTTGGACTTGAAGCCTTTGGCTCCTATCCTGTCCCTGGCGTACTTGAGGATGTAGGTCATCCTGTGGCCCTCGGAGCCTGCCCAGCCCTTTCCGCCGCGGCTCCCGCTGCCCCTGTGCTTCTTCGGGCTGCCCCAGCCGTGGGTCCGGTGGCCCCTCTGCTTGACGACTTTCTTCCTCTTCGCAATCATCATATCATCCTCTCTACGAGCTTGTTTATCTCGGCTCCCCTGTAGCCGGTGTCACCCCTCGGGTAGTTGAGCCTGACCCTCCTGAGCCCGCCGCTAGGCGGCGAGAGCGAGAATACCGTGCTCGGCGCAATGCCTTTCAGCGTGCCTTCCTTGACGGCCTTCTTGGCCGCCGCCTTGGCGTCCTTCTCGGCCATCCTGCCCCTCTTCTGCAGCAGATTCGCGAGCGTCTCCTCGGTTACCTCGCCCCATGTCGCGAACTCCGCGACCTTCTTGAGCATGCCCTTGTGGACCAGGTCCGATGGAACGACGGCGCAGCTGTTGGGCCTCCCGAGCTTCAGCTTCTCGAGTGTGTCTAAGACGTTCCTCGTTATCTTTACCGTGCCCTTGACCATGACAGCAGCGTAGAGCGGTGAGGCTTCCTTCTCCGCCATCAGAGGTCACCCTTTCCGCTGTTGAGGTTCTTGAGCGCGTCGAAGAATGCGAGCGTCAGGTTCGCCCTGGTGGACGTGCTTCCCGACGTCTTGACCCATGCGTCCTTTATGCCCGCGAGCTTGAGAATCTTGCGGACCTCCTCGCTCGCCACTATGCCCACGCCCTTGGGTGCCGGCAGGACCGTGACATGCACGGAGCCTGCGTTGCCATTCACCTTGAACGGCACACTGTGGCCGCCCCCGCATCCGCACTCCCATGAGCCGCAGCCCCTCTTCACCCTGATGACGCCCAGCTTGGCGTTCTTCGTGGCCTTCTCGAGGGCCGTCCTGTGCTCGGTGGAAGTCGCCCTTCCCATGCCGACTATGCCGTCTCCGTTGCCGACTATGGCGAGGGCCGAAAGCTTGAACCTTCTGCCGGACTTGTGCATCCTGGCGGTCATCTTCGTTGCCGTCCTTCGTATGCCGCCGCCCTTTCCCGGGGAGCCGCCAATGTAGACGACCTCCTGCATGAGCTCCGGCACCATGAAGTCCACTATCTCGGGCTCCAGTATGAGCTCGCCCTTCTGGAGTATCTGGTCAAGGCTCTTGTACTTTCCGGCCTGTACGTCCCTTCCGAGTTTGGTCCTCGGGGTCCAGTCAATCTCGCGTTCCTCCCGGAATTCCCTCTTTGGTCTGGCGTCTCCGGCGCTTTCTGAAGCATCAGTCTTCTCCGCAGCCTCCTCCGGCGCAGCTTCTTCCTTTGCCGGCTCGGCCTCCTTCTTCACGGCCTCTTCTTTCTCTTCCTGCGCGACCGCCTTATTCCCCGGCTTCTCCGCAGGCTCTTCCCTTACTTCCTTTACGGCCTCTTCTACCTGCTTCTCTATGTCCTCGACCTTCTCCTTTGCTTCCTTCTCGCTCATTTGTATCTCCTTCTCTGCCCGATTTTCTCGAGCCTCGCCATAACCTCGGGCGCAGTTGAATATTTTTGCATATAGGTATTTATAATGTTTTTCCATATCGGGCCCGAAATCTCGTAATGCGTCGAGATTATGGCCTCCCACAGGAGGAAGAGGTCCGTCGCCTTGTCCTCGACCTTGTGGGACACCTTGCCGAGCCCGAAATCTATTAGATATAGGCCGTTATCTTTTAATATCATATTGGACGTCGTCAGGTCGCCGTGCACGATGTCGGCGGAATGGAGGGCCGCCACGGCCTCCCCTATCCTGCGCGCGACCGCCGCCTGTTTCCGGCCGTCCATGGTGTTTAGCGCGTCCTTGAGCCTCTTGCCCTTCACCTCTTCCATCCTTATCGTGTACTTGCCGGTGAGCTCGGCGTCGGGTGTCAGCACCCCGTTCCTCCTCGCCCTCTCGAGGAGCCTGGTCTCGCTCTTGGTGCGGAGCCTCCTTATCTCCTCGTCAAGCTCGGGGAGCCTGTAGGACTTCTTCACCCTCTCCTTGACGAGTGAGCCGCCCTCCCTGTATATCACGGCCTCGGCACCCCTCTTTACCACTTCTTTTTTCATGCTGTTCTATTCCCCCCGCTGCTTAAAAACGGGATTACTTTCCCCGCTTCTCCATGAAGTTGAGGTCGGAGTCGCTGGCCCCGTGGCTCCTCATAATCAGGTACGCCCTGTAGAAGACCCTGCCATAGCGGGCGAGCTCCCTGAGAGGGTTATCGTTCCCGGCCTTCGCGTATTCGCCGACCTTCTCGCCGGCCGTCCATCTCAGGGCCTTCTCCGTCACCGGGGCTTCCTCGGCGAAACTCCTGTAGAAGTCCGCCTTCCTCATGTACTCGCTTGCCATCCCCCTGCTGAAGAGCTGCAGGTAGTTGCTCTCGTCGGGGTTCCAGAACCTGCTTTCGAACTCCCCGAAGGGCATGACTGCGTTCTGAAAGCCTTTAGTGTCCATTGCAATGGTTTCTCCGTTAAGTATATAAAATTAACTACTACTACATAATCATAAAAACGCTATGGTGTCTGCATGGGAGACAACGCTTTCGTTGCACTGGTGATGGTTTTCATATTAGCCCTGGCGGCAGCCTCGGCTGCCGGGACGTCGGTGGACGTGAGGCCTGGGTACCTTGACACCGCGAGGTTCCAGAGCGCCATGGGCAAGATTTACATAGACGCCGACAGCCCCGGCAGGTACACCGTCAGCATAACGGGGGTCCCTGAGGAATGGCTCGACTACCCTTCTTCCGTCAATGTGCAGGGAGAGGAGGTCGTCAGCTACGTCGTGGTCCCGAGGACCACGGGGAAGTACACGCTCTACATAACCGTGAAGGGGCCGGGAGGCAGGTTCGACTTTGAGAACAGGCTCTGGGTCGGCTATCCAGGCTCGGCCGGCGAGGGCGTTCTTGGGAACCCTGCGGAGAAGGAGCCGTCTCTGGAGGGCCAGGGGACCGGCATGTTCAGCCTGAGCGAGCAGGATTCCCTCCTCGCGCTCTACGCCTTCATGATGATAGTGGCGGTGGGTGCGGTATTCGTCGGTCACGCGGTTCTAAAGGAGGAATAGTACTTTTAAATTTAACTACTAAATGATGATTATTATGAAAATTATGTACTTCGTCCTGGCAGTGGCGCTCCTGGCACTCCTGCCGGGGCACGCGCAGGCATACTACGGCGGGGACCTAGACATAGAGTCGGACATCACGAGCGTCTGCCCCTGCGACATAATATCCAGCAGCGAGATAGCGGTGAAGCTCACAAACTACGGTACCAAGACCGACACCTTTTATCTCTCAGTTGAAGTGCCTGAGGACTGGAGCGCGTTCGTGATGCCTGAGGTCACGCTGGCATCCGGCGAGAGCGTCATGATAGACCCCGCCTGGGTGGCGCCGCCCTGCGGCACGCTTCCGGGGACATACACTGTAAAGTTCAAGGCGGTCTCCGCCATGTCAGGAAAGATTACGGAGAAGGAGCTCGACCTGGACGTCATGATGTGCCACGCCGTCGAGATAACCGGCAGGGACTTCAGCACCTGCGAGGGCGTCAAGAAGTCCGTCTCCATAGACGTGTCGAACTCAGGCAACCTGGAAGACACATTCACGCTTACTGCGAGCCCGTCATGGGTGAGCGTCAGCCCGTCGTCGGTGACGCTCGGCGAGCTCCAGACCAAGGAGGTCACGCTCACCGCGATACCTCCGGAGTCGTTCAGCGGGGCGCTCAACGTCACTGTGACCGCCCTCGCGATGAACACATATGCCAGGACGGAGGAGAGCATGAGGCTCGACGTCAACCGGTGCAACTACTTCGCCGCCTCGATGGTGCCCCCCGAGGGCTCCGTCTGCATAGGCGATGAGGCTACGTATTATCTCAGCATAGACAACAAGGGAACCACAGCGGACAGGTACGTCATCGCGGCGCCCTCCTGGGTCGATGTCTCCGAGAACAACGTGACTGTCAGGAGCAGGGCGAGGAAGATGGTGACGCTCACGGCATCTCCGGAGTCGCCGGGCCTGAAGTCGATAGATGTTTACGTCTCGTCCGTCGACCATCCCACCGAGATAGTGAAGGTGGAAAGCATAGCTCTGGTCTCCGACTGCAGGGACGCTTCCGTGTCGCTCGTGCCCGACAGGCTCGAGGTCTGCAATGGCCAGCCCTCTTCGTTCAGTGTCAATCTCACGAACACCGGTAACGTGCCGGCGAAGTTCGACATGCGGGTGTCGACTGGCGGCCCGTTCTCCTCGGAAAAAGTCGAGCTCGCCCCTGGCGAGCGCCAGGAGCTGGCAATCGAGATGGACGGCAGCAAGGCACCCGGCAGGTACCCCGTGGACGTAGTTGTCCTTGTGGGGAACAGGACAGTTGCGGCTGCTGACGCCATATACACTGTGAGGAACTGCTATGACGCGGTCGTGCATGCGGCGCCATTTGCGGGCGGGCTTTGCCAGGGCGATGTGCTGGAGTACGATGTCATGATAGAGAACAGGGGCACGATGGCCGACGCATACAACCTCTCGTATCCTGGCGGCTCCGTGGTGGTGAGCGCTGGCGCGGGGAAGAACGCCACAGCAGCTGTCGACATCGATGTCGGGTATCCGTGGTCTAGCGAGAACACAGTCACCTTCTCCGCTGTGTCGGGGCACGGTCCCGTCTTCACCAAGGACGTCGTTCTCAACGTCTCGTCAGTCAGTGAATGCTATTCCGTCCGGGTCGATGCCGTGGCCGCGGGCGAACAGGTAGATGTTGCGAAGGGATTCGGCGTACCCGTCAAGCTGTCCGTCACGAATCTCGGTACCCGCAGCGATGATTACGCCATATCGCTTGGCGGGCCGGACTGGGCCCACATAACGGCAGACTCGCTCAGCCTGGATTCGGGAGAGTCCGGCACGGTCTACATATACCTTTCGCCGCCCTACGACGTCAGCGATGAGAATTATACCATGGTCGTGCTGGCTGAATCCGGCAACGCCTTCTCCAGGCTCGAGCTGAACGCGACCGTCATAGACAGACTCATGTCGGGCGGGGAGCCCGAGGAAGGGGAGACCGGCCAGTTCACCGGCTTGTTCCTGCTGGGCTCCGCGATGGCGCTGCAGATAGCGGTAGTCTCCGCGATTGCGCTCCTGACGGTCGTCGTTGTTCTGATGAGATTCGTCGTGTTCAGGTGAGCTCCTTCACCGCGTATCCGCTGGCCACGAGTATCACGAGTCCCAGGGCAACCGACGACCATAGGCTCAGCGCGGCGCTGTCCGGGAACAGGTACTCGTCCATGAGGCCCCACACGCCCCTCCAGAAGGATATCACGGCAAAAGCGATGACGATTGCGAATATCGTCTGGTGGTGCGACTTCATCTTGTGGAAGCGGCTGAACATGAGTAGTATTTTGTCGGTTTTCTAATAAATTCTTTTGAGACGCGATAATTTTATATAGCAGGAATCGATATTATTCTTACCGATGTTCTCTTTTTGGGGGAGAACTAGTAGCCGCTTTGAAGCGATTGGGGGATTGCTTCGGGGCAACTTGTATTTGGCTTGGTTCTAGACAGCATTATAATTGAAATCTTTCTGTACTAAACTTGCGTTGCAGGTTTAAAAAGGATTTCGGTGCCGGAGTGTATGTTTCCGGCGCCGCAGGTCCGGCAAATATCAAAAAAGGAAAAACTTTAAGGGAGGGAAAATATGGAATCTTTGGTGCAGAAAGTGTTTGAGATGAGCGATACGGGTGAGGGAGAACCCGTGGAAGCCCAAAACCAGAACCAGAACCAGAACTTCGACCCCGCAGACTATGCGGAGCAGGTGGCGTCGGATGCAAAGGAAAGCCTTGAGGCCACCATACAGAAGGAGTTCGGAATGGACGTGAAGGATGCGAGCATCCTCATAATAGGCGCAGGAGGTGCAGGGAACAACATGGTGACGAGGCTCACCGAGATGGGCATCAAGGGCGCGAAGACAGTGGCGGTCAACACCGATGTGAAACACCTGACGATAACCAAGGCCGACTACAAGATACTCCTCGGCAAGGAGACCACTAGGGGTCTTGGAGCAGGCGGGTACCCGGACGTCGGCAGGAAGGCTGCCGAGGAATCCGAGAAGGAAATAAAGAAGATGTTGGAAGGAGTCGACATGGTCTACGGCCTCGCCGGTCTCGGCGGCGGAACGGGAACAGGGTCCCTTCCGGCGATATCCAAGATGGCAAAGGAGATGGGTGCCATATCCATCGCCTGCGTCACGATGCCCTTCAAGATAGAGGGCGCGAGGATAAGGAAGGCAGAGGACGGCCTCTACCAGCTTAGGCAGGTCTGCGACACCGCGATCGTGATAGAGAACGACAAGCTTCTCAAGGTCGCGGGAGACAGGCCGCTCGAGGAGGCCTTCGGGGTCGCCGACGAGCTGATAGCGACCACCGTGAAGGGCGTCACCGAGACGATAGCAACGCCGTCCCTCGTGAACCTGGACTACGCTGACGTCAAGACCATAATGCACTCAGGAGGCGTTGCGGCGGTAGGGTTCGGCGAATCCAACAGCAAGGAGAGGGCAGCAGAGGCCATCATGAAGGCGCTGCAGAATCCGCTGCTTGAGGTGGACTACTCAGGCGGCAGCGGCGCTCTCGTGCACATAACCGGCGGAAGCGACCTGAAGCTCGACGAGACCAACCTGATAGGCGAGTACGTCTCGAAGCTTCTCGACCCTGACGCGCAGGTCATATGGGGCGCGAGGATAGACCCGACCTTCACTGGAAAGATAAGGGTAATCACCATAATAACCGGTGTGAAGTCTCCCTACATACTGGGACCGGTTGCTATGGAACAGCAGGAGAAGAAGACTTACTCCCAGGAGCTTGGGATTCCGATGCTGCACAAGTGGTGATGGGGCGAAAGCCCCTCCCTCCCTATTTTATTTTCTTCCCTTTTTTCCCTGTTTTTCAGGCATTTGCAGAGGTCAGTAGAACTCGCGGTGCGTTACGGACTTCATGCCCTTCCTTTCCGGCTTCTGGGGCCTCGACGCTGGATAGCCCATAGGTATTATTGCCATCGGCCTCACGTGCTGTGGAAGGACCAGGATGTCCTTTACCTTCTGCTCGTTGAACGAGCCCACCCAGCAGCTGCCTATCCCCATGTCCCATGCCATGAGCATCATGTTCTCGGCGGCCGTCGCGGCGTCCTGCACCGAGTAAAGGCTGCCGCCGCGCTCCCCATAGGCCCGGCCTATCTCTTCGGTGTCCGCGCACACGACCACCACCACGGGCGCGTTCGAGATGACCGCCTGCTCGAACGCCGCCGATGAGAGCCGCTTCTTGTTCCCGGGGTTCCTCACTACAACGAAGTGCCACTCCTGGATGTTCCCGGCGCAGGGGGCGCTTGTCGCGGCCTCCAGTATGGCGTTCAGCGCCTCTTCCGGCACGCTGTCCGGCTTGAAGCTCCTCACGGACGCCCTCGTGATTATGCAGCTTGCAGTCTCCATAACCTATAGAATGCGTGCTTGGTTAAAATGCTTGGCCTACGCGCCGGCGTCGACACACATGCAGAAGACGCCGTCTGTGAGGTAGGCGACCTTGGCCTCCGACATTATCAGGGCTATTACGATTTCCTTCCCCTCGTGCTCCACCATTATCATCGCGTCGGGGTCGCCGCAGTTCTGCCTGACCGTCTCGGCCACGGCCTCGTTCTCGTAGACATGGTCTAGCAGGAAGTCCTTGTCCTGGAGCTGGGAGTAGTAGCTTGTGAACACCATCGGGCTCACGCACCCCTCGGGGATGTCGGCCTGGAGCAGCGGGCTGTCCGCCATGCTCTGCGTCAGGTCGCCGAGCTCGTCGGCGCTCATGCCGAACATCGAGGCTATGTCATCCATGGGGTTGGGGAAACCCTCGAAGAGGATTGCGGCAGAGATTGCTATTATGGCGATTATCACGAGTCCCGCGACCTTCTCCGGGTCCTTCAGGAACTGGAGTATCGCTGCCTCGTGCTTCATCTCCATCTTGACCTCCCCGTCCCACATGTCGAGCACCACGGTTGCCTTCTCCTCGCCCTTGGACATCGATACCTCGTAGTCGTTCCCTATCATCTTGGCTCCGAGCGCCTTGAAACCCTCCATGGCCTTCTGCGCCAGGGACTTGGCCTCCGTCTCCGTCAGGTGCGCCTTCTTGTTCTTGAGCATGTCCTCTAGGGCCGCGACCTTCCTCATGAGCTTCTGGATGGTCTCCTCCGCCTTCTCCGCCGACTGCTGGTGGGTCATGAGGGAGAGCGCGCCCGCCATGACCAGGGACACCACGATGCCGGCTATCGCCATGTCCAGCTGCAGCATGCTGAATATGCCGGAGCTGAAGAAGGGGACGAACCCCGCAAAAGATGCGCTCGCGAAGAAGCAGAGCGCCCCCGTGAACAGTATCCCGGATATCTTGAGCATGGTGGTCTTGTTCCCCCGGTAGCCCCTCATGGAGACGGAGCCGAAGAACCATATGAAGAACAGCTGGAACACCAGCTGGGTCACCTGCATCACGAGCGGGAGCATCCCTATGAGCGCCGGCAGCGAGGAGACGAGGCTGGAGATGTCCATAAAAGTTAATTAAATGCGGCCAAATAAATAAGGACGCTCGACCAAAACTAATTAAAAACCTTGCCTTCCATATATGTTGTATCCTAAAGGCAAAAAGGTGCTTTGATGGCAAGGATGTACTCAAGGAAGAAGGGGAAGTCGGGATCCCACAGGCCGGCCCATGCCGAGGCAGGCTGGGTCACCCACAAGCCCGCTGAGATAGAGGACATAGTATCCAAGCTCGCCAAGGAGGGCAAGTCGTCTTCCGAGATAGGCACCGTGCTCAGGGACCAGTACGGCATACCCTCCGTGAGGGCGGTCGCAAAGAAGAAGGTCCTCGGCATAATGAGGGAGAAGGGCCAGGCTCCCGAGCTTCCGGAGGACATGCTCAACCTGCTCAGGAACGCCGTCAAGCTGAGGGCGCACCTGGACGGCAACGGCCACGACAGGTACTCAAAGAGGGGCCTGGAGCTCACGGAGTCCAAGATAAGAAGGCTGGCCAAGTACTACAAGCAGAAGAGCGTCATCCCGGAGAAGTGGAAGTACGACCCGGAGAAGGCGAAGCTCCTCGTGAAGTAGTTGCGCGGCTGCAGCTTCAGATTTTCTCGTGCCTGACGATGTCCAGGTAGATCTGGCCTAGTCTCGTCTTCTCGACCTTTGCTATGATTCTGGCCCTGGTGTATGGAAGCTCCTGCCTGCTTCTTGCAACCGCTGTCCCCTTGCCGTCGAACAGGACGTACCACACGTCATCGCTTCCCTTGCTGGAAAGCTTGAGGTCCCCTTCTATTGCGACCGTCTGCCCCATGAAGTCCTGGGGGGAGCCCGTTATGCTGGCGGTGGTTATGGTCTTCTCCGTGCCTTCCGGCACGCGGGGCGCCGGGGCCTCTCCGGGAGCGCCTCCCTTGTCGGGGACCGCTTTCTTCAGCCTGCCGAGTATGCCCGTCTTCTTCGCGCTCCCCGCCTCCGGGCGGTCGATGCCGTCCATCTTGACGAACCCGACGCTTTCGGCCTCCTCCTCTGCGGGGATTGCGGGCGCAGGTTTCGGTATTTCGCGCTGAGGCTGCGCCGGGACATCATCCTTCGCCATCTCTGCGGCGTCCTCCAGCTCGAAGCCCCTCTCTATGTCGTTGTCCCCTTCAATCTCGTCGCCGGGCTCTATGGGGAAAGGTGACTCTCCCGCCGGGGGCTTTGACGCCTCCGGCACGGGAACCGGTACGCTGTCCTTCTTGCTGGCTTGCGGGGGCTTCGGGACGCCATCGCCATTCGCAGGCTGTGCGTCCTGCTTCCCGGGGCTGCCCTTGGACGGCTTGGGAACGTCGTCCTTGACTTCCTTGGGCTTTATCGTGTCCTTTATGGAGTCGTGGTCCGTGGGGCCGGTCTCTGAGGGGCCGGGCCCCGGAAGCGTGCCCTCTTCCTTCTTTTTCCCGAACACCTTCAGGACTCCCCTCTTTCTGAGTATCAGCACGATGAGCACGAGCAGGACGCCGGACATCCCTATTAGCAGATAGAGCAGTATCTCCCTCGAAGGCAACATAATTCTTATTTGAACACGGACCTAAATAAAGGGTTTCTGCCCCGCGCCGCATGACGGGGTCAATATTCGCGGCATGGATGGCTGCGGGTTCGTGGAGTGGTCATTTTTATCCAGAGCCTCCAATAATTATTTATGGCCTCTGCGGACTCCCTGGCTGCGGTCATGGCCGCCATGGCGATCATCATGGCATCCCTTCCCGGCGCCCTCGGCGCGCTGACTGGATATGCTGCGCATTCGACGTACTCGGGATTCGCGGAGCCGCTTTCCTCATACTCGCTGAGCCCGTCGGCCGTTTCCTTCCAGACCGTTGCTAGCACAGGCAGCATGTCGGTCACGACATCCGACTTTGCCGTCTACCGCTACGGCTACGTGAGTTACGACGGGAGCCAGTGGCAGGCAATCGAGCTCTCGGGAAACGCCCTCGGAGGCGACTGGCTCAACGGCAGCGTCTCTGCGCAGGTTCCGATGGAGGCTTCCGATTTCGGCCTGTCGGAGAACATGCTCTCCACGCAGAGGAATTTCGTGGTTGTCTACTCCTGCTCGAGGACTTCCGGTCAGTGGGACTGCCACGGAGGATGGCAGATATGGCAGTTCGGTGCATCTATTGAGGAGGATAGGCCGCCGGTCGTCTACGCCGTCAATGCCGGCGGGGAGGCCTACACTGCCTCCGACGGCGTCAGCTACTCTGAGGACTCCTATTTCTCAGGAGGCAACGCCCTGGACAGGGGGGACGTATCGGTCTCGGGAACGACGGACGACTACCTCTACTCCACGGAGCGGTGGGGGGACTTCAGCTA
>CAZTRL010000013.1:0-29064 GCA_964616715.1 uncultured archaeon
AAGTAAATTAAAATCAACAAAATTATATATAACCTTTGTTTTATTCTTAAGATTTTGTTCAATGTATGAAATTAAATTATTATCTATCATTTTCCTCTTTTATACTACTTAAAGACATATCGTTTATTAATATTTTGATTTTGACTAGGCGACCCCTTAACTTTTTTAGAAATTGCCCTTTCTATTTTTTTAGAGAGAATTCCCATTTTTACCATCTAAGAAACTTAAATTTAATTGTAACTAACATGCGTTATAGGAAGTAAACTTCCGATAACGCGCCTATACCAGTTCGTTAAGTGAATGGCTTTACTTCTTCTTGTATCTCTTCATCAGAAGCGAGTTGCTAACTACCGAGACGGAGCTCAGCGCCATGGCGCCTCCGGCAATCATCGGATTGAGCAGGAAGCCTGTGAACGGGTAGAGTATCCCAGCCGCCACGGGTATCCCTATGCTGTTATAGAAGAACGCCCAGAAGAGGTTCTGGCGGATTTTCTTTATGGTGTAGTTGCTGAGATGTATCGCGGCCGCAGCGTCCCTCGGGTCGTTCTTCACGAGAACTATCTGGCCCGTCTCAAGCGCTATGTCTGAGCCGGCGCCTATGGCTATCCCGATGTCCGCCTTTGCGAGTGCCGGAGCGTCGTTTATGCCGTCGCCTACCATCGCCACGACCTTCCCCTCTTCCTGGAGCTTTGTTATCTCATTCTCCTTACCGCCGGGAAGCACGCCCGCAAGCACCCTCTCTATCCCGAGCTGCCCGGCGATTGCCTTCGCCGTCCTCTCGTTGTCGCCAGTAATCATCACGACCTCCTTTCCCATCGAGCGCAGCGTCGAGACGGCCTCCTTCGACGTCTCCTTGAGCGTGTCCGCCACTGCTATCGCCCCGGAGAGCTTCCCCCCGACCGAAAGGAGCATAACGGTCTTCCCCCCGGACTCAAGCTTTGAGACCTCGCGCTCCTGCTCGCCTGACATCCTGACATTTCCCTTGCCCATGAGCCTGCGGTTCCCGAGGAGTATCCTCTTCCCGCCGTATGTGCAGGATATGCCGTGACCCGGCACCGCTTCGAACTTCGATGCGGCGGGAACGGAGAGCTTCCTCTTCCTGGCTTCCGAGAGTATGGCCTCGGCGAGCGGGTGCTCCGAGCGCTTCTCGGCTATCGCCGCGTGCTTCAGGACTTCGCTTTCCCCCGACCTGCCGAATGCCACGACGTCGGTGACCTCGGGCATTCCATTCGTCAGCGTCCCGGTCTTGTCGAACACGACGGTAGTGACCCTGTGCGCGTTCTCGAGCGCCTCGGCGCCCTTTATGAGTATCCCGTTCTCCGCTCCCTTCCCGGTTCCCACCATTATGGCCGTGGGGGTGGCGAGGCCCAGCGCGCACGGGCACGCTATTATTATGACCGCCACGAACACGGTCAGCGCGAACACGAAGCTCTGGCCGAGGGCGAAGTACCACAGGGAGAACGACAGGAGCGCTATCAGTATTACCGCAGGGACGAAGTATGCGCTCACCTGGTCTGCGAGCCTCTGTATGGGGGCCTTGCTTCCCTGGGCGTCCTCGACCAGGCTTATTATCTGGTGCAGCGTGGTGTCCTTCCCGACCTTCGTCGCCCTGAACCTGAACGAGCCCTGCTTGTTTATGGTGCCGCCGGTCACGGCATCCCCCTTCTTCTTCTCGGACGGGATGCTCTCCCCGGTTATCATGGACTCGTCCACGGAGGAGGAACCGTCAAGGACGATTCCATCCACCGGAATCTTCTGGCCGGGCTTGACTACGAGGACGTCTCCGGCCTTCACATCGTCTATCGGTATCTCCGTCTCCCTGCCATTCCTGACGACGGTCGCCGTCTTTGGCTGCAGGCCCATGAGCTTCTTTATGGACTCGGAGGTCTTGCCCTTGGTCACGGCCTCGAGCAACCTGCCGAACAGTATGAAGCTTATGAGCACGGCAGACGTCTCGAAGTACGTCCCATTCCCGAAGATGTCCGGGAATGCGACCACGGCAACGCTGTAGAAGTACGCGGCAGACGTGCCTATGGCCACGAGCGTGTCCATGCTGGCCGTCCGCGCCCTGAGCGAGCCTAACGCTCCCTTGTAGAACCGGTAGCCTGCAATGAACTGAACTGGAGTGACGAGCACGAGAAGGACGTACTCCTCGTAGGGTATCGTAATGCCCATCCACATGAGCGGCATGGATATGATGAACACGGGAACCGTGAAGACTATGGAGAGCAGGAGCAGGCGTTTCAGCCTTCTTATCTCCCTCTCCCTCTCCTCCTTCTCGCGGTCGGCGCTCCTCTCGGAGGACACTCTGTAGCCGAGCTTCTCGACAGCCTTCCGTATGTCGCCGAGCCCGATCCTCGAGACGTCGAACTCGACCGTCGCCTCCCCCGACGCGAAGTTGACGCCCGCGGAGGCGATGCCGTCAAGCTTCTTCAGCGACTTCTCTATGTTCGCCGCGCAGCTGGCGCAGTGCATGCCGGAGACCGACAGCGTCACCTTCTCCGTGCCGCCGGAGGATATGCCGTAGCCGAGGCTCTTTATCCGCTCGTAGACCGCGTCTTCGCCCGCCCTGTCCTGGTCGAGCTCCACGGTTGCCTTCTCTGTCGCGAAGTTCACGTTGGCCGAAATGACGCCTTCCGTCTTCTTTAGAGCCTTCTCTATGTTCGCCGCGCAGCTGGCGCAGTGCATCCCCGAGATCGATACCTTGAGTTTCTTCATTGCAATCACCCCACGCTGCAGCCGCTTATTGCCGAAAGCTCCTCGATGGACCTGGTGCCCGTGTACTTGACGCCGTTTATCATCCACGTCGGGTAGGCCTCTATGCCCTGCTCCCTGCACGCGCTGACGTTGGCATCGCAGTCGGTGAAGTCGACGTAGGAAAACGAGCTCCCGAAGATGTTCTTCTGGTCGTTGCAGTGGGAGCACCAGAGCGTCCCGTACATCCTGTCGCCGCTGTCGGTGAGGCACTGCGCGAAGGCGTCGTACATGCCGGGTCCCCTCGGCTGCGCCGCGAAGTATGCCGCGGCGGACAGCAGGAGGACTGCGGCGGCGCCCAGCGCGTATGCGTTCCTCTTCTCCATTCAAAACCTCCCCGGCGCGTCCCGTACCCAAAAAGAGTATTGGGTCCGCGCCCTTTATAACAATCGGTCGTCCTTATATGTCGTTGGTTTCGCATTTGATACCCTGGTCCGCGGCCGACTTGCAGGTACCGTCCTCGAGGCCCTGCCTGCACTGCGGGCAGACCTTGTCCGTCTGTCCGCTCGCAATCATCTCGTCGCAGCGGCACACCCCGTCCTTCCATATCCATCCGCCGAGGTAGCACATCGTGCACGGCGGGTCTATGCAGCAGGAGTAGTTGCCATTGGCCTGCGCGTCTTCTATCGCGCTCATGAGGCCCGTGAGGACCACGTTCCTGCGCTCCTCGAACGGCGGGACCGAGGAGTGCCCGGAATGGAAGATGAAGAGCGAGGCGACGTACAGTCCCACCAGGACGAATACCAGCATCTTTTCCTTTCTCATTCGAACCTCCATGCACCCGCGTTGAGGTCCGCCTTCTGTATCACCAGGTTGCCGCCGGAGACAGTGCTTGGCAGATATCCCGGCCAGCATCCCCCGCCTTTCATGTTCTTCGTGCCGAGGCTGTCTATGGCATACTTGTTCCCGCAGTTGTTGCAGACCATGAAGTCGCCCTCCTGCCGGTAGCCCTTGTGTGTCTGCCAGCAGATGTCGCAGGCGTCGAAGGCGGTCTTGACGCTTCCGTCAGATGCCCTTATGGCGAAGAACCTCACGGTCCCGGAAGGCGTCTCGTACTCGTAGAACTTCGCATCCCCGGTAATCTCCGAAGCTGGAATCTTCAGCACGCCTGCGTCTCCTGCGGCGGCGTTTCCCGTCAGGGAGACGCCGGTGCCCGCAAGCACGCCGGACGAAACTGCGAAGACGCCGGCGAAAGCGGCGAGCGCTATCAGCCCCAGTGCCATTCTCGAAGAGCGAAGGTCCATCATCCACACCTCATGAGCCGAGCGCGGCATCTATCGCCTGCTCGAATACACTATACGGCTGGGCGCCGACTACCTTGTTGCCATTTATGAAGAACGTCGGCGTGCCGCTGACACCTGCCGCCTGCCCGTCCTGGATGTCATTCTGGATCTCCGATGCGTACTTCTTCGAGTCGAGACAGCTGTTGAACTGTGTGGTGTCGAGGCCTAGGTCGGCCGCCCACTGCCTGTAGTTCGCGTCGCTCAGAGATGCCTGGTTCCCGAACAGCTTGTCGTGCATCTCCCAGAACTTCCCCTGCTCGCCGGCGCAGTCCGCGGCCTCGGCTGCAGGCTCCGCGTTTGGATGGAAGGAGAGAGGGAAGTCCCTGTATATGAGCTTCGCCTTGCCCGTGTCTATGTAGTTCTGCTCTATCTGCGGGAGCGTGTCGGTGAAGAACCTGCCGCAGTAGGGGCACTGGAAGTCGCTGAACTCTATTATCGTGACGGGCGCGCTTGCCGAGCCCTTGACCGGGTCGTCGTCCACGCCCACCTGGACGGAAGGCGAAGGCTGGGCCTGCGGCTGCGACGGCTGCTGAGGAGCTACCTGCTTGGGCGCGCTGTCCCCCTGGTCTGCCTGAACGCCGCCAGAGAAGCCGTCAACCTTCACGTTGAGAGCGTTGAGGCTCGCCGCGTTGGAAACGCCCAGCACCAGAAGGACCAGCACCAAGGCTGCCAGAACACTGTTGTCTATGTATTTCTCTATAGCTTTCATATTAATCACCATCATATCCTCCGCATCCGCAGCTGCCGTCGCACACGCCGTAGTCTCCGGCCGACGGCGCGTTGGCCGACACTTCCTGCAGGTCCCCCGCTGAGGCCGTCCCGTCCGAGATGACGGTGGCCGGGTATTCGTCGAACACCTCAAGAGAGAGCATCTGGGCCTCGGTCGTCTCCGAGGAGTCGTAGGAGACGTCGAAGACGTTTGGGAAGCTGAATGTCACCGCCCTTACCCCCTGGACCGTCTTGAGTTCCTCTGATATGAGAGGGGCGTGCCCCGGGCAGGGTATGTCGACTGACATGCTCAGTATGGAATCGCCAAGGTCCTGCACCCCGCCTGCGGCCACGGCGGCCCCTGTCGCGGAGACAACCTGCACATTGGCCAGGAGCGGGAACACCAGGAGGAACAGCACGAGGTTTATCCCTATGGTCGACCCGTACATCGTAGAGAGGTACTGCCACTTCCTCCTGATGCCCGGAAGCGAGAGGAGCCCCTGCTTCCTCAGGTACATGGCAGATGACAGCGTGGCGAAGCCTATAGATATTGCGATGAGTATGTGGAAGAACCACCTGTTCATGAGAAGCGGGCGGAAGAACTGCATAAGGAACGTGACGCCCAGTATGGAGCCTATTATGAATGCTATGCACCCGGTGTGCGGAAGGAGGGCGTAGCCCACGCCCTGCAGGAGGGTCGTGTTCCTCTTCGCGGGTCCCATGCCGTCGACGGAGAAGCCGAGTGACCTTATCTCGCCCTTTATATCTTCTATGTTTACAATGGACGGGTCGTACTCCACGGTGGCGCTGTTGTCCCTGAGGCTGGCGCTGGCCGACATGACCCCCCTGAGCTGCCCCACGGTGCCCTCTATGCTGTTCACGCAGCTCCTGCAGTGCATGCCCTTCACAGGGATTGTCTTCCTCTGAGGCTTTTTTCTTGCGCTCATGAGAAAGCCTGGATTGAAACGGCATATTAAGCATTGGGTGAAACTGGTTTCAGAAACGGGTTTCGGCACCTCCGGCGGGGTCTGGAGGAAGCCTAGGAATGGAAAAGTATATAATACACGGGGCAAAGTCTATAATATGGTCAATGCGCTAGGCAAGAACATTGCATGGATTCTTCTGGTCCTGGCGGTCATAGTGATAAACGCGTCCGCGACCACCCTAATAAACGACGGCGGCATAATGACGGGAAGGCTGAACGTCACCGGAGGCACTATGAGACAGAACCCGGGAATACTCTCCGAGGTCGGGCTGATAAGGGATGACAGCCAGGGTGGGGAGGCTAGCTTCCTGGAGGGCCCCAGGGGAATCTACGTAGTGGGCGGATATGCGTATGTGCTGTCTAACGTCGAGGATGCGCTGTCGGTATTCGACATATCTGATGTTGATAACATAACTGAGGTGGGTTACATACGCGATAACAGCTCCAACGGGACCGCGACGACGCTCGACGGCCCCGGCGACCTCGTGGTCGTGGGAAAGTATGCTTATGTGACAAGCAAGGTCGACGATGCCATAGCGGTCATCGACGTTTCTGACCCGTCCAACATGACACAGGTCGGCTACATAAGTGACAACAGCTCAGGCGGGAGTGCGCAGTGCCTGGACAAGCCGGGAGACGACAGCATGTTCGTGGAAGGCACGTACCTCTACACCATAAGCAGCAACGAGGACGCGATATCCGTAATAGACATCAGGGAACCCGACAATCCTGTCGAGGTGGACTGCATACGCGGCAAGGATGCCGGTGGGATAGGCTCGGCACTCGACGACGCCAGGATGGTGGCCGTCAGGGACGGCTTCATGTACGTCATAAGCTACGGCAACGCATCGCTGTCTATTTTCGATGTATCGGATGTGGAGAACCCCGTCGAGATGAGTGTGCTCATGGATGACTCCCAGAATGGGACGGCGGTGGCGCTGGAGGGTGCAAGGGGACTCTACGTGCCTAACGGCAACTACGCATATGTCGTCTCCAATGTTGATGACGCGATAAGCGTCATAGACATATCGAACAAGTCGAACCCTGTCGAGGTCGGATACGTCAAGGACGACTCTCAGGGAGGAGCGGCCACATATCTGGACGGCGCCAACATAATCATGGGAGCCGGGAAGTACATATACGTGACATCCAACGGAGACATCGCGGTCGATGACGACTCCATATGCGTCTTCGACGTTTCCGTGCCGTCGGAGCCGAGGGAGCTCGAGTGCAAGAGGGACGACGCGGAGGGTGGTGCGTTCCACGGCCTCCACAACCCCAAGGGCATGTTCATAAACGGCGGTTACATATACCTGACCGCCAACTACGACCATTCGTTCTCCATAATAGAGATAGCCGGGATTGATACACCGAGCATCACCACCGGGACCATGAGTGTCATGCTCGCGGAGGTGATGAACCTGCTCGAGGTCTCGGGAAGCCTGTACGTGGGAAACGGCATAACGACAGCAGGAAGTGTCCTCATCGGAGGGATGCTTTCCGTAGGGGGCAACATAACTGCGTCGGCGATTGGCGCATCCGTGTCAAACGTCTCCGTCTCCAATGTGGAAGAGTTCATGAGGCTGAAGCCCGGAAGCACGCCGCAGAACGCCGAGGAGGGAATGGTCTACATGAACTCGACTGACCACCACCTCTACGTCTACAACTCGACTGAATGGGTCCGGATAGCCTGAGGCGCAGGTCACTTCTCTGAAGGCTTCGTTGTCTTCCCTGGCTTGATGCCGCAGCTGCATGCCTTCTTCCTGGCGAGGTGCCTGTAGGAGGAGTATGCACTGAGGGCCATCAGGATGAAGCCCAGCGCCAGGAACACTGCATTGTACTCGGAAAGGAAAAGCGCGGAGACGCCGAATACCGCGAGCACCGCGGCGATCGCCGGGAATGCGCAGAAGCAGAATCCCGAAAGCCCGAGTATGCCGAGGAACGCCGAGAAGGCCCCACCAAGGGCAGACATGAGCGCCCTTATCTTCTCCGATGCCATGGATGACGCCTCAGTGCTTCAGGATGACGACGTTGGTCATCCCTCTCCTCTTCCGTTCAATGAGCCCCCTGCCCTCTAGCTTGTCGAGTATCCTCGTGACCTTGACTTTCGAGAGCCCGGTCCTCTCCGTGAGCTCCGACTGGAATATGGATCCTCCCGACTTTATTATGCTCTCCATTACGGTAGCGTGCTCGCTTCCCAGACCGCTCACGGCATCCATGAGCCCTTTTCCGTCTATCTCTACGGGAACGGGCTCGCGGACCCTGGTGACCTTCAGGCTCTCCTCGCGGGAGAAGAATATCAGGTAGAGCCCGACCACTGCCACCATGGCCATGAGAGCCGCGCTGACATTCGTCTGGAAGTCTATGGTCCCCCACATGGGGCAGCTCTCGCCGTGGGTGCATGAGGAGGCTATTATCTGCGAGAGCGCATTGTTGAATGAGTATATTATGAAGCCCATCATCGCGGATATGCCCACTAGGAGGAAACCGACTTCCCTGTTTCTCATATCAATAATGAGCCCAGGACCTTAAAATAATAACGACGTGATAATGGGAAGACATCACTCGCTGCGGAACTCATCGTCTTTTAAAACTTTTGCACATTTCCATTTCCATGGAAGCCCAGAGTATGCCAGATTACAATGTACCCTCGTGGTTCGACGGATGTCTCAACTACGCCGTGGACGTCTATGCCAGGAGGTGTGCATCGGACGAGAATCCGACCATAGTGGCTGTGCGGAAGCCCAACGGCAAAATGGCCTGCCACTTGTACTACAGGTCGGATGACGTAATATCCACATCATTCTGGTTCTGGGAGAACGAGGACGGCAGCAGAGACTTCATGGATTTCTACGAGGGCCCGGTATCGGAGCTCCCCGAGGGCATGAAGAAGCACTTCTCTGAGGAAAGGTACGAGGTGGACGATGACGAGACCGAGTATGCCGCCAGAGTGGCCACCAGTAGGCGAATGTTGGCCAGGGACCAGAAATAGGCTAGCCGTTTTTATAGCCACTCGCATGAAAATCTACAGGGCGGTTTTCATGGACGAGCTTTTGTGCACGGCAAGGGAGCTGAGGGACGGTAGCCTCAGGAAGGTGGTGGACCAGAGGATGTCCGAGTTTGAGGAGCTCGGGAATCGTGGCGACAATGAGCTTTTCAAGGAATTGTGCTTCTGCATCCTCACCGCAAACTACACGGCGGAGGGCGGCATAAGGATACAGAAGGCGCTAGGAGACGGCTTCCTAGACCTGCCTAAGGAGACGCTTTCGTCCAGGCTCAGGGAGCTCGGATACCGCTTCCCCAACGTCCGCGCGGATTTCATAGTCAAGGCCAGGAGGCAGGCGGGAGGGCTTCGAAGCGTCCTCTCAATGGAGCCTTCGCAGGCAAGGCAGTGGCTGGTGGAAAACGTCAGGGGCCTCGGGATGAAGGAGGCGAGCCACTTCCTCCGGAACGTCGGGTTCACGGACGTGGCTATAGTGGACTTCCACATAGTGGACATCCTGGAGAGGCACGGCATGATAGAGAGGCCCAAGATGCTCACCCCAGCCAGATACCTGGAGATAGAGGAAGTCCTGCGGGGCTTCGCGGGGAAAGTCGGCATGAGCCTTGGAGAGCTGGACCTATACCTCTGGTACTGCGAGACCGGAAAGGTTCTTAAATGATTCGCCTCAATAAGGAAGGCAGGAAAGATTTTTTGGTGTCCGCATGAAGGTCGCATTCTTCGAGGTCAGGGAGAACGAGAGGGAGTTCATAGAGTCCTACTTCAGGAAGGCCGGGGGAGGGCACACCCTCAGGTTCTTCGATGAGGCGCTCTCGGCCGAGAACGCGAAGAAGGTCAGGGACTTCGAGTGCGTGTCCGTCATAGTCTACTCCAAGATAGACGCCGGCATACTCGACATGATGCCGAAGCTGAGGCACGTCGCCGTGAGGGCGACCGGATTCGAGCCCGTGGACATCGGGGAGTGCAGGAAGAGGGGCATAACCGTCAGCAACGTCCCGCTCTATGCCGAGAACACGGTGGCGGAGCACGCCTTCGCCCTCATGCTGTCGCTCACCAGGAACGTCCACAAGGCCTACGTGAAGGCCATGCAGAACGAGTTCCGGATAGAGGGGCTCATGGGCTTCGACCTGCGCGGGAAGACGCTGGGCGTGGTCGGCGCCGGAAGGATAGGCCTGCACGTCATAAGGATAGCGAAGGCATTCAGCATGAGGGTGCTTGCCTTCGACGTCAGGAGGGACGACTTCATGGCCGAGGCGTTCGGCTTCGAGTACGTGACCATGGACAGGCTCCTCAAGGAGTCGGACATAATAACGCTCCACGCACCCTACAACAGCCACACCCACCACATAATCGACAGGAAGGCCATGAGGAAGATGAAGAGGGGAGTCATACTGATAAACACCGCCAGGGGTGGGCTCATAGACACCAAGGCCCTCATAACGTCCCTCGACAACGGGACAATCGCGGGCGTCGGCCTCGACGTGATTGAGGGAGAGGAGATGCTGCGCGAGGACACCCAGCTGCTCTACGACGACAAGAAGCTCAAGAAGCTCGCCCAGCTGGTCAAGAGGAACATACTCATAAGGCGGTACAATGTGGTCTACACGCCGCACATAGCCTTCTACAGCAGGGAGGCCTTCGAGAGGAAGATAGAGACGGCGTGCGACAACGTGAGGGCATTCGTCTCGGGCAGGCCCCAGAACATCGTCTCCTGAGCAAAGTCTTTTATGCGTTGGCTCATTCACTCGCTAATGGGCAGGAGCTATCGTCTTGGAAGCATCGGGAGCCCTTGGGTGGGAGTGGAGCAGCATCACCAATTTGCCGTCGGTATACGACTGGAGGTGGATGCCGACGACGCGACGCTTCTACTTCGTGCCGGATGCGGAAGAAGGCGTCAGGGTACCTAGCGACGGGTGGTTGTCCTACGGCAGTCTGGGCCCCTTAGAGACAGATTTATTATACGTCCGGTAAAAATGTTATGATGATTGGACTGAAACTCGCCATGGCGCTAGCGGTTGTGCCTGTCCTGCTCGCATCTGGATGCGTCCAGGACGCGCCGGCGCAGAACGTCACTTCGGACGGGCAGGCGGCGAACTACACGCTCGCTGACGTCGCTATGCACTCGACGGCTGACGGCTGCTGGATGGCCATACACGGCAAGGTTTACGACGTCACCACGTGGATACCGATGCATCCGGGAGGCAATGCTATACTCGAGGGCTGCGGAAAGGACGCGACGACACTCTTCGAGACCAGGCCGATGGGCTCTGGGACCCCGCACTCGGACAGGGCGAGGAGCCTCATGCAGAACTATTATATCGGCGAGCTTTCCGGAGGTGGATGAATGTTCAACACGATAACCTACTATATGATAGGAGGCCTGCCGCTGATAGTCTACACGGGCTTCGTCACGCTGTTCTTCATAGTCTTCGCGGCGGCGGTGTCCTACATGAACAGGAAGGGCTTCCGAAAGATTGGCTTCAAGTGGCACTCGAGACTCGCGAAGATCGGGATAGCCCTTGCGGTCATCCACGGGACCATGGGGCTCCTGTCGTACATATGAATGCCAGGCAAGCAGCTTGCCCAAGGCGCCGCGGCTCTATATCTCGCATTCCGCGCAGCTCGCGTTCTCGCAGAATGCGTTCTTCACATTCCACTTTATGGCCCACTCCCGCATGCCCCTTATCACCGTCACCAAGTCGGAGCCCATGGGCGTGAGGGAGTACTCGGATTTGACCGGGAATGTCTCCGCGTGCACCCTCTTTTTTATCAGTCCGTCATTCTCGAGCTCGCGAAGCCTCATGGAGAGCATCTTGGGCGTTATGCCGTGAAGCCCTCTCTTTATCTGGGAGTATCTCTTCCAGGTCTGCCTTCCGCGGGATAGCTCGGCCAGCACCAGTATCGTCCAGCGCTTCCCGATGAATCCCGCGGTCCTGTAGATGGGGCAGTTCTCGTCCATGGTATATATCTTGATACCCTAGTTTTTAATATACTCGGTATAAAAATTATAGCAACGCCGACAGCAGGGTTCCGGAGGCGTGGAAGGTGATTGGTATGGTAAAGCAGGAGGTACCGGCCCTCGGGTACGCGTACAACGCATTGGAGCCGTACATAGACAGGGAGACCATGAAGATCCACTACACGAAGCACCATCAGGGCTACGTCGACAAGCTGAACGCGGCGCTGGCGGACCACGAGGACCTGCAGGAGAGGAGCGCCCAGTACCTCATCAAGAACCTTGACAAGATTCCGGAGAGGATAAGGGAGGCAGTCAGGAACCAGGGAGGCGGCCACGTCAACCACACCTTCTTCTGGACAGTCCTGAAGAAGGGAGTGAAGCCGTCAGGCGCCATAGCAGGGGAGCTGAAGGACGCGTTCGGGAGCTTCGAGGCCTTCAAGGAGGAGTTCTCCAGGAAGGCCGCCAGCCACTTCGGGAGCGGATGGGCATGGCTCGTGATGGACGGCGGGAGGCTCCAGGTGATGACGACGCCGAACCAGGACTCGCCGCTGACGCTAGGAAAGGTGCCGGTGATGGGGCTCGACGTCTGGGAGCACGCATACTACCTGAAGTACCAGAACAGGAGGCCCGAGTACATCGAGGCCTTCTTCAAGGTCATAGACTGGGACAGGGTGAACTATTACCTGGAGAACGCGAAGAGCAGGGCTGCATGAGCGTGGCGTCGCCCCGCAGGGGACGGCGCTGAAAGGCAGCGGTGCGCGAGCTCTCCCTGCAATGAGGTGATTTAATGGGCAAGAAAGAGCATTTCCACCCGTCGAGCCCCCAGATAGAGTGCGAGAAGTGCGGGGGCATGGCGAAGATGGTCGATGCGTCATATCCGAAATCGTTCGTGTGCGTGTGCAAGAAATGCGGCCACAGGTTCAAGTGGGTTTCGGCAAATGACTCTCCATACAGCTAGAAGGAGGTGAAAGGCATGATAGTGCAGATAGTGTATCACTCGATGCACGGTCCGATAAAGAAGATGGCAGACGCGGTAGCGGAAGGAGCGAGGCAGGTGGAAGGCGCTGACGTCAGGGTATGCCGGGTGAAGGAGACCCTGCCGGACGACATACTCAAGAAGATGGGCGCATACGACACGCAGAAGATGTTCGCCGAAGACCCCGTCTGCACGTTAGACGACCTCGGGAACGCGGACGCCGTGATATTCGGCTCGCCGACGAGGTACGGAAGCGTGACGGCGCAGATGAGGCAGTTTCTGGATTCCACGGGAAGCCTCTGGGCAAGCGGCGCTCTGGTCGGAAAGGTGGGCAGCGCGTTCACCGGCTCCGCGACGCAGCACGGCGGGCAGGAGTCCACGATACTCGGCCTCTACACGAGCCTGCTGCACCATGGCATGGTGATAGTCGGCCTGCCGTACTCGTTCCAGAAGCAGATGAGGCTGGACGAGATAACAGGCGGCTCCCCGTACGGAGCGTCGACGATCTCCGGCGGCAGGGCCGAAAGGGCGCCCAGCGAGAACGAGCTCGAGGGAGCGAGGTTCCAGGGAAGGCACGTGGCGGAGATAGCAAAGAAGCTGTCATCGGGTTCGCGAAGTCCCTGACGGCAAACGCTTATGAAGCAGGCGCCACCAATAATTAAATGGTACTTCGGATGAGGGGAATCTCTGCGGTTTTTTTCGTGTCGGTCCTGGCGGCATTGTGCCTAGCTCCGGCTGCCTTCGCGCAGCCGGGACCCGGAGGACAGGGACTCCTGACCGTGCCGGCCCAGGGGGACGTCAAGGGATACGACCTCGTCGGGATAGCGGTCCCGCTCATCCTGGCCTACGCCGCGACCTACGCCCTCTCGAAGAAAGGCATGATAAGCGTCACGGCTCACAGGAGGCTGTGGAACGCCGCCCTCCTGGCGGCGTTCGCCATAGTCGGCGTCCTGGGCGTGCTCCTCGTGATAAGGATAGACTACGGCTTTGCGGTGCTGCAGAACTTCTTCATGCTCTACTGGCACGTCGAGGCGGGGATAGCCATGGTGGTGATATCCGCGTTCCACGTGGCGTGGCACTGGAGGTACTACGCATGCGTATTCAAGACCGGGGGCGGCGCCAAATGCGATTCCTGAACGCGGCCTTGGCCATCGCGCTGCTCTCAGTGATTATGGCATCTGGATGCGTCCAGCAGGGGCCGGTGAAGCTGGGCGGCACGGAGATAAGGGAGTACCAGGGCCAGGACCTCTCATCCGTGAACGACTTCCGCGAGAACTCGATAAGGGGACCCCAGTACGTCGACAACGAGAGCTACAGGCTCGAGGTCACGGGTCTCGTGGACAACCCGAAGTCGTATACATATGACGAGGTCACGGGCAAGCAGTCCTACGAGAAGGTCGTCACTCTCTACTGCGTGGAGGGCTGGGACGTCAAGATACTCTGGCAGGGGGTCCTCGTCAGGGACCTGATAGCCGAGGCCGGGCCGAAGCCCGGAGCTAACACGGTCATATTCCACGCCTACGACGGGTACACGACGTCGTTCCCGCTGGACTACATCATGAACAACGACATAATAATGGCCTACAAGATGAACGGGGTGACTCTGCCCCCGGAGAGGGGATTCCCCTTCCAGCTGGTGGCCGAGAGCAAGTGGGGCTACAAGTGGATAAAGTGGGTGACGCAGATAGAGCTCTCCGACGACCAGAGCTACGAGGGGTACTGGGAGAGCAGGGGCTACTCAAACACGGGCAACCTCAACGAATCGTTCATAGGCTGATTGCATGAGGCTCGAGATAAAGGTCTTGCCTGGCGCAGGGAAGGACGAGGTGTCCGAAGATGGTGGCGCCATCACCGTGCGGGTGAAGGCGCAGGCAAAGGACAACAAGGCCAACGTCGCCGTTCTGAAGGTTCTCAGGAAGCACTTCGGCAAGGAAGTCAGGTTCGTTTCGGGACTGAAGAGCAGGAAGAAGACCGTGGAAATCAGCTGAACCTGCCGTCGGCGAAGTGCCGCTTCCCGGCGCCGACCCTTTTTTCGAGCCACCCGGAGCGTGAGCCGTCCCGTCTGTCGAACCTGTCCACGTAGGGCTTTATGTCAAGGAGCGGCGTCCCGTCGATGATATCTACGCCGCTTATGAAGAGCCTGCTTCCCTCTATCCTGTCGAGCCTGACCAGCGAAAGGCCTATGGGGTTAGGCCTTCTGGGAGCCCTCGTCGCGAAGACCCCGCGCTTCTCGTCGTCGAGGAAGGGCTTCACCAGGTTTGAATGCCCGGAAGACTCATGGAAATGGTATATGAGGAATATGTGGGAGAAGCCGTCGAGGTCCTTCAGGCCCTCGGCGTACTCGGGGAGGACCTCGACCCATCCCTTGGCATCTGAGAAAGAGCCCTGGATGGGGACTCCTTCCTTCCGCTTGTATTCCGTGTGTATAGTGCCTATTGACCTGAAATCGACCATCATTCACCCTCGAAATCGACAAGCCTGAAGACCTCGAAGCTTCCTAGCTTCTGCTTGCCCTTGAGCTCCGGGAGCTCTATCACGAACGCGCACCCCACGACCTTGCCGCCGGCCTTCTGTATGAGCTTCCCGGCGGCCTCCATAGTGCCCCCGGTGGCCAGAAGGTCGTCGACTATGAGCACCCTGTCGCCCTTCCTTATGGCGTCCAGGTGCATCTCTATCCTGTCGGTCCCGTACTCGAGCTCGTACTCCTGCGATATGGTCTTTGCCGGAAGCTTCCCGGGCTTTCGCAGCACGACCAGGCCCTTTCCCATCTTGTAGGCGAGAACCGAGCCGAATATGAAGCCCCTGGACTCTATACCTGCTATCACGTCTATGTCCCTGTCCTTGTAGTAGTCGTAGAGCTTGTCGCACGTCTCGCGGAAGCCCTCTCCGTCCTTTATGAGCGTCGTTATGTCGCGGAAGATGACGCCCTTCTTGGGCCAGTCGGGGATGGACCTTATCTTTCCCTTTATGCGGTCGGTCATGGGAATCACAGCTCCGCATCCTTCAGGACGGTGGAGCATATGCACTTCCTCTCCCCGCCTAGCATCGGTATCAGCTCCCTCAGAATCGCCTTGACGTTCTCCGAGTTCTTCTTCATCGTGTCTATTACTTCCTTTGCGCTCACCGGCTTCTCAGCCCACACGTCGTAGTCGGTGACAGACGAAACGGAGAGATAGCACATCTCCATCTCGCGGGCGAGCTGGCACTCCGGGACGAGCGTCATGCCGATTATGTCAGCCTTCATTATCCTCCAGAGATTGGACTCGGCCCTCGTGGAGAACCTCGGCCCCTCGACGCATATGTACGCTCCCTTGTCGTGGTGGGGAATTTGGAGCTTCTTCAGGACATCGCTGGCGGCCTTCATCATGTCCGGGCAGAACGGGTCGGCCGCGGATATGTGCATCACCTTGGGCCCGTCATAGAATGTGAGCTTCCTCTGCTTTGTCATGTCTATGAACTGGTCGGGTATGACGACGTCTCCGGGTTTCATGTCCTCGCGCAGCGAGCCGACGGCAGCTAGGCCTATTATGCGCTCGACTCCGAGCTTCTTCAGCGCGGCGATGTTGGCCCTGTAGTTCACCATGTGCGGGGGTATCGTGTGGCCCTCGCCGTGCCTCGGGAGGAACGCCACTTTGGTGCCATTGAAGTCAGTTATAGTAATCTTTCCGGACGGCTTGCCGTACTCGGTGTCCACGCTCTCCTCGGAGACCTTCCTGAAGAGCTCGGGGTCGGCGGCGCCTGTCCCGCCTATGATTGCAATCTTTGCTTCCATGTAAACCAATAAAGATTATTCCCTCGGATGGTTTAAAAATCAATCCGCATGCTCATGCATTCATTACCGAGGGATCTATGAACCTGCCTGATGGGGAGACCCATTTGCCAAGCTTCGTGAGGTGCTTCTTGACGACATCCTCCTCGTATGGACTGAGGATTGCATGGTACGTGGTGTCGAATCTGTTCACATCGACGGCAGACTTCAGCATGGCATAAGAGTTTTCATGGGCTCTGGTAAAGGATTCCACTAACGTATCGCTGAACCTCTCGTGGAATACATCCGCGTCGCGGCTCTTTGTCTCATAGAGGCTTTCAAGGGTGTCGTAGGTCGTCCTCAGGCTTATCAGGAGCTCCGTGAGGTTATGATTCATTCTCGTGTGGTCGAAGCCCTCGCCATCAAGGACTATGCCGTTTGCTACGTCCTCGCCCCAGCCGTTCCTGTACTGCAGGAGGACCCCAAGCTCGCATTCCCTGGCCCTGAAGGCCAGCGGCAGCACGAAAACCTCCTTCCCGCTGACGTTGCATATCTCGGGCGCATAGAAGTCTATGACTGTCATCGAATGCTTCATGGTTTCTATGTCGAAGTTCTTGATGCGCTCATCGTACTCGGCCTCGGTGCATGCGCTCTTGAGCGTCTTCTCCTTCTGCATGCCGAAGGCCACCGGGTCTTTCACGTAGCTCAGGCTCTTTATGTAGGGATATGACTCTCTCTTCGTCTCAAGAAGGCCGTCAAGGTATTCCCGCCTGTACTTCGAGTCCCTGGCCGCATCTTCGTATCCCACCGTGCCCGCGGAGGGGTCCGAAAGCAGCGACGGGGTAACTAAAATCGAAGCCGCTCCGAAGACCGAGGTTTTGATGAATTCCCTTCTTTTCATCCGAAGGACCTGGTTGATATTTCGTCGCAAGATTTAAAATGGAACGGGCCGTTTTTTAACCAGAAAAGGAAATAATAGTCGGGGTGCGAAGAAGTGATAAGGACCGAGAGGATAAGCGTCGGAAGCGAGGGTCACGGCGACATCATAGACGTGACTGGCAGGGTGCAGGAAATCGTTGGGAAATCCGAGTCGAAGAACGGTGCTGCCGTCGTGTTCGTCAACGGGTCCACCGCGTCCGTCTCCACCATAGAGCACGAGCCAAACCTAGTCAAGGACGTGAAGAAGGCGCTTGAGAAGATAGCGCCATACGGGCAGGATTATGAGCACCACAAGACATGGGGCGACGACAACGGCTCGGCGCACGTCAGGGCGACGCTCATGGGCCCGGGGATAACTGTGCCTTTCGAGGACGGGAAGCTTCTCCTCGGCACGTGGCAGCAGATAGTCGTGCTGGACTTTGACACGCGCCCGAGAACGAGGGAGGTAGTCGTGCAGGTCATCGGCGACTAGAATCTTATGCCAATCTTCCGAAGGTCGTCACTTAATTGGTCGACGCTCTTGAAAAGTATGGTCTTCATTCCCATCTTCTCCGCAGGGACGAGGTTCTTTTGCCTGTCGTCTATGAAGACGCATTCTTCCGGGGGCACGCCCAGCCTTTCGATAAGGATGTCGTAAATCCTCTGCTCTGGCTTTATCGTGCCGTGCTCGTACGAGAATATGGTGATGTCGAAGTCCCTGTAGACCCCGGCCTGCACCAAAGGCTCCGCGGTGAACGCGTCCGTGTTGGAAAGCACGGCGAGCTTGTATGAGGGCTTCAGACTTCTGACGAGCTGTGCCATCCCATCTTTTGGCGCCATGCATGATGTCCAGTATTCCTTGGCGATAGTGAGCTGGCTCTTGTCAAGCTTCTCACCCAGGACCTTGGGCATCGCTTCGTCTATGGTCATCGTTCCCCTGTTCAGGTCATGGGGAAAGTCGGGGTGGTCCTCCCATGAAGCGGTACGCCTTATACCGAGCTTCCTGTATATGTTGTTCATGAAAGCTATGTAGTTCCACTTGAGCAGGACCCCGCCGGCATCAAAAACCACTGCCTTTATCATAGTCATTATTCATGTTCGTGCTTTAAAGAATTTTAACGGCCTCCAACAAAGTATACTACGGTGCGCATGGGAATATCCAAATCCAAGAAGTCGGAGGGCAGTCCAAGGCTGGAGAAGAACCTCGGTCTCTTCGAGATGACGATGTACGGCGTCGGGATAATACTCGGTGCCGGGATATACGCCCTCATAGGTGAGGGCGCGGGACTCGCTGGGAACGCCCTCTGGATGTCCTTTGCCATAGCCGCAATCGTCTCCGCGTTCACGGGCCTCAGCTACTGCGAGCTCAACTCCATGATGCCAAAGGAGGCCGCCGAGTACAACTACACCAAGAGGGCATTCAACAGGAAGGTGGCCTTCATAGTGGGCTGGCTCCTTATAATAAGCCTGGTCGTGGCGGCGGCGGCCGTCTCGATGGGCTTCGCCGGATACTTCCAGAACATATTCGGGTGGGCCCAGGTCATCCCGGTGGCGATAGCGATAATCGCGCTGTTCTCGTTCATGAACTTCTGGGGGATAAAGGAATCGAGCAACTTCAACATAATCGCCACCCTGATAGAGGCGGGAGGCCTCGTCTTCGTCGTGATAGTTGGCATTGTGTTCTTCAATCCGGCTACAGACTTCACTGTCTCGCCTCTCGGGCTCCAGGGCGTGATGGCAGGGGCTGCGCTTATGTTCTTCGCCTTCATAGGATTCACAGACATCGCCAACATGTCCGAGGAGACGAAGGACGCCAAGAGCATAGTCCCAAAGGCCCTGCTGCTCTCGCTCGCCATATCGACCGTGCTGTACATGCTAGTCTCCGTGTCGGCCATAGGGATAGTCGGCTGGGAGGCGCTCTCGCAGTCCAGCGCCCCGCTCTCCATGATAGTCGGCCAGGCGCTGGGCGCGCAGGCCGGGACCGTCCTAAGCGTGATAGCGCTGTTCTCCACGGGGAACACCATACTGATATGCCTGATAGTGGCGTCGAGGATAATGTACGGGATGTCCAAGGACAAGAGCCTTCCCGGTTTCATGTCGAGGATACACGGAAGGACAAGGACACCCTACATAGCGGTTCTCGCGACGATGATTGCCACCGTGGCATTCCTCTTCGCGGGCGACATAGGCTTCATAGCCAACGTCACGACGGCAAGCGTCTTCGTCTCCTTCGTGCTGGTCAATCTCTCGCTGATAGTGCTGAGGTACAGGGAGCCAAAGACCGAGAGGCCGTTCAGGACACCGCTCAACATAGGAAGGTTCCCGGTGATAGCGGGGCTCGGGCTCGTGACGAGCCTGGTAATGCTGGCGTTCACCGAGGTGCAGATACTCATATTCGTGGCCCTCATGATACTGGCAGGACTTGTGGTGTACAACGTCTACAAGAAGATGGAGGTCGACGTCGACATAGACGTTGACGTGAAGGTCAAGGCCTAGGCCTGCATGGCGGCATCGTGCATCATGGTTATCCTTCTGCCGGCTTCCCAGAGGCTCTTCCCCACCGAGACGACGCCGTGCTTCCTGACTGCCACGAAGTCCGATTTGCCTATGGATTTCACGACGTCCCTCGCGAGCTCCACCGTCCCATAGGGATGGGGGCTTCCGGTTATCCTGATGCTGAGCTTGGATGCCTTCAGGAGGAGTGTGTCGTCGTGCACATGTATCACGGCCCCAACGTCGGGCCTCTTGGAATAGAGAAGGTAATGCATCATGGTCTCGGAGCTGGGCTCCTTGGCACCCTCGGCCACCACCGACTTGGAATCCACGTTGCACGAGAGCACCTGGACGAAGTCATCCTGCGTGAGCCTGCCCTTGTCCACGCCGCCCGCGGTTATAATGAACCCCTTCGAGTTCCGGAAGCTCATGTTACCCGCATGGCCTCCCTTTTCCTTTGGGAGGAGGTGCAGGCCGTGGAACTTCTCCCCTAGTGATATCACCTCGTATATCCTGGTGTCCTCGGGCGCCTCCTTGGATGAGAACGTTGTGCTGAACTTGCGCCCGACGTAGCTGCCCTCGGCCATATGTTTATTGTTGAAGGAGGTCGAATAAATATTGCTCGTCAGCCGTGGGGCCTTATGACGACCTTTATGGACTTCCCCTCAGCGAAGCTTTTGAATCCCTTCCCGGCGTCGTCGAGGCTGAGCCTGTCCGTTATCACGTCGGAGACCTTTACCCTGCCGCCGGCTATCAGCTCGAGAGCATCCTTCAGGTCCGAAAGGTCGGCGGCGTAGGTAGTCGTGAGCGTTATGCCGTTCCTCCACAGGTCCGCTATGTCTATCGGGTACCTGACATCGGGCATCGTTGGTGCGTAGAAGAGTATGGTGCCGCCCCGATCGATGGACGCGAAGGCCTGGTCCACCGCCGGGACCGCTCCCGTGCAGAGTATCACCCTGTCGGCGCCCCTCCCGCCGTTGAACTCCCTGACCTTCGCCGGCACATCGTCACTGGCGCTAAGGACGAGGTCGGCGCCCGCCTTCCTGGCGGCCTCCATCCTCTCCTCGCTGATGTCGGTGGCTATCACCTTCGCCGCTCCCTTTGACTTGGCCAGCTTGACGTGGAGCAGGCCTGAGAGCCCGGAGCCTATGACAAGGACGGTGTGCTTCCTGGATACGCCTATCCGCGACTGGCCGCGCAAGACGCATGCGAGAGGCTCTACGAACGTGGCGTCGTCGAAGGTGACGCCGGAGGGAATCTTCAGCGTCCCGTTCTTCACGTTTATCTCCGGGATTCTTATGTACTCGGCGAAGCCCCCAGGATAGAACTTAGTGGTCCTGAGCGTCTCGCACATGGTCGTGTTGCCGTCAAGGCAGTAGCTGCAGGAATTGCACGGGACGTGGTGGGTGACGACTATGCGGTCGCCCTCCCGGAAGCCCTTGACGCCCTTCCCGGCCTCCTCGACGGTTCCCGAGACCTCGTGGCCGAGAACGAGAGGCGCCTTCTTTATGCGGTACCACTCCATTATGTCGCTTCCGCATATGCCGCTCGCCATGACCTTCATGAGCAGTTCGCCGTCGCCTATGGCGGGCTTCTCGGCCTCCTCGGTCCTGACGTCCGAATTCCGGTAGTACATCGCGACTTTCATTGTATGCGCCTGGAGCTATACCTTGACGTGATCCTTTGCGGAGACGCCGGAATGCTTCCTCGTTGCCTTGTGGTGCTTCCTTGCCTGCTCGAATATCTGGAGCGCCTCCTTGGGCTTCGCGTTCTCGTGTATGACGGCCCTGATGGCCTGTATCATGCCCTCGGGGGATTCCGACTGGAATATGTTCCTCCCCATGTCGACGCCTACCGCGCCTGCCTGGATGGCGTTGTGTGCCATGGTCAGCGCGTCAAGCTCCGGTATCTTCTTCCCGCCGGCCATGACTATGGGCACGGGGCATGTGTCGACCACCTTGTCGAATCCCTCGCAGTAGTATGTCTTGACTATGTGCGCCCCGTGCTCAGCCGCTATCCTGCTTGCAAGAGCCAGGTAGCGCGCGTCCCTGGTTATCTCCTTTCCCACGGCCGTCACCGCGACAACCGGGATGCCGTACCTCTCCGCCTCATCGACGAGCTTCGAGAGGTCCAGTATGGTGTCGCGCTCCCACGGCGCGCCCACGGTTATCGAGTATGCGATGCCCGAGGCGTTAAGCCTTATGGCGTCCTCGACCGAGAGAGTTATGCCCTCGTGGAGCAGCTCGTTGCTCAGTATGCTGGTGCCGCCGGAGGCGCGCAGAACTATTGGCACGTCCGTCCCGGGGTCCACGCACGTCCGAAGCATTCCGCGTGTCAGCATCAGCGTGTCCGCATATGGGAGGAGCGGCTTCACCGCATTCCCAAGGTCCTCAAGGCCGCTGGTCGGGCCAAGGAAGTACCCGTGGTCCACCGCGAGCATCACGGTCCTGCCGGTTGCAGGCTTTATTATCTTCGAAATCCTGTTCTTCATTCCCCATCCCATCATACTTATAACACCTCCAAGTGCGACAATCAAGCCTTAGGCTTCATTATCAGGAAGCCCTTGTCAATGAGCCAGTGGTGGAACTCGTATGTCGTCCTTACGCAGTCGGTCCTGCAGAGGGCCCTTATCTCCTCGTATGCCGGGTTCCCCTCTTCCTGCTTGTTGAGGAGCGCCTGCACCGGGCATTTGACGTCGTTGCAGAACTCCCTGCGCCTGTAGTCCACATAGCCTTCCAAGGACATGACTATAAGGGGTCTCCGTGAAATAAAAGCTTTTACGCGGAGCGGGTTCGGGATGTTCCGGCCTTCTTGCCTGCAGGCTTGGCGGCACCTTTCTTAGTGTCCGCTTTTGGCTCGGCGGCGGGCTTTGCCGCTTCTTCACCGGGCTTCTCCACGTCGGGGGTTACGGGAGGGGCGGCCTTCTCATCCGCATGGCCACTCTTCTGGAGGGCAGGCTTCGATGCCTTCGGGGGGATGGCTCCAGGGTTCGTGCCCTTTTTGTCCTCGTCCTTGAGCGCCTTGGCCACTATATCCGGAGGGGTCTTGACCGGGAGCGCGAAGTTGAACGTGCTGCCCCTGCCAAGGACGCTCTCGACCCATATCCTGCCGCCGAGCATCTCGATGAACTCTTTGCACAGCGAAAGCCCGAGGCCCGTCCCTCCGGCCTTCCTCGTGTATGACGAGTCCACCTGGTAGAACCTCTCGAAGACCTTCTCCATGTTCTCCTTCGCTATGCCTATGCCCGTGTCGGACACCGAGAACTGTATATAGCGGCCCGTCTTCTTCACGGTGACGGTTATCTTTCCCTTTGGCGTGTACTTGACAGAGTTGTTTATGAGGTTTATGAGGACCTGCGTGAGCCTCTCGCGGTCCGTGAATATCTTCGGGAGGTTCTTCTCGACGTGGTACTCGGATTTCAGGCCATGCTCGCCTACCGGGACGTCCATCTCGCTTTTCACGGATTCCATGATCTCGTTGACGTCGACGTTGTCGAAGACGAACTTTATGGTCCCGAGGTCTATCCTCGAGAGGTCCAGTATCTCGTTGACGAGGTTGGCGAGCCTCTTGCTCTCGCTGTCTATTATCCCGAGGTACTTCTTCCTCTTCTCACTGTCGGCGACTATGGCATCGTTGTGAAGCAGCTGCGAGAAGCCGTGGATGGAGGTGAGAGGAGTCTTGAGCTCGTGGGCGGCTATGGATATGAACTGGTCCTTCTTGGCATCCACCTCGCTGAGCTTCTTGAAGCTGTTCTCTAGCTCCTCCTTAGTCTCCACGAGCTCCCTGTTAGTGGAGTCCATGTCGTCCATCATGTTCAGGACGGCCGTCTTGGTCTCCGTGAGCTCGCTGACCTTCTGGTCGAGGTCCAGCGTCCTTTCCCTGACGTTCCTCTCGAGCTCACTCGCATGCTGCCTCAGCTCATCGTGGGAGAGCCTCAGGTCGGAGGCCATCTTGTTGAAGGATGAAGCGAGGTCGCCTATCTCGTTCTTCGAGGCTATCTCTATCTTGGTGCCAAGCTTTCCGGAACCTATATCTACAACGGCGTCCCTTAGGGTCTTTATGGGTTTTGTTATTCTCCTAGAAAGATAGACGCTGCCCGACACGGCCGCAAGGAGGCTAAAGGCAGCCGCCACCGCAATGAGGAAGATTTCGTTCATTACGCTGGAATAAGCCTCCGTGACCGGCATCTCGATTACGACGGCCCAGTCGGGCTCTCCCAGGTCGACATGGCTGGTCACTACCTGGTTGCCATCTATGCCTGTTGTTATCTCGGCTTCGGGCTCGTGGCCCGATGCACCTTCTGACATGAAATCTTTCACCTCTTTCAGGTAGCCCATGTTGTCCCCCTTGAGGACGCGGCCTATGTCGCCGAAGGCTATGAGGTCCCCCTCCCTGTCGACAACGTAAGCAAAGCCGCTGTCGCCTATCTTTATGCTGTCCACAAGGTCCCACATGAACTTCAGGTTGACCTCGGCTATGAGCGTCCCCTCGAAGTCCCCGAAGACGTTCTCGACGGGAACGGCTATGAGCACCAAGGGCTCGCTGGTCATGTTGTCTATGTACACGGAGCTCATGTACCTTTCCCCTATTTTCGTCCTGGAAAACGGGTCGTCCCCGAGCATCCTGCCCAGCTTCCCGAGGGACTCCCTCGACAGCCGTGAGACCTCGGCGAGCTTCTGCCCGTCAGCATCCAGAAGTATCAGCTGGCGTATGGAAGGCTCGCTGCCCAGCATCCTGTTAAGCACGTCTTCCTGCTCCGACGTCCCGATTTCGTAGATGCTGCTGACACCGGCGGCCGTTTCCAGCGAGTCGAAGTCGCCGGCGATGAAGCTCTTGACGTCATACGCCGCGTTCTGAGCTATGAGGCTCTGCTGGGAGGCGATGTTCTGGTGCTGTTTCTGGAAGCTGAAATAAATCTCTAGGCTGCTGACGATAAGGACCGTCATGAGGCTGAGAAAAAGGAACGAGAGGACCAGCGTGTATGTCAGGCTGCCGAAATTGCGGCCTTCGCTCTTTTTTTCCGCGGGAACTCCATCCTGCATAATATAGTCGCCGATCCCATGAAATTAACGTATTATCTCATCCGCCCTGGAGAGTAGACCCTCGGGAATGACCACGCCCTGCTCATGAGCAGCGCTGTAATTGATTTGCAGGAAGCTCTCCGCCGAGACGACCGGTATGGTCCCGGCAGGGATTCCCCTGAGCACCTTGTCAACCAGAGGCGCCGTCTGCCTGCCCACGGCGACGTTGTTGACGTTGACGCCGAAAATGGACGAATAATTCCCGGCATTCATGAGGGCGCCGCCAATGGGCAGGTCGTGCCCGTAAGCGAACCTGCCCACCACCTCGAAGGCGTCATACGTGACGGCCAGGGGTTCGACTATTATGAGGACCGCGTCCACGTGAGTGCCGTTGGCATCCAGCGCGTCAAGCTTGGCCTGCAGGTCCGCGGCATCGTCGGCGGGAACCTCGACAAGCGTCACGCCAGCTTCCCCGGCGGCTTGGCGCAGCATCTCCAGCTGGGGCATGACGATTGGATAGCCGCGCTGGTATGGCACAAGCATGGTTTTTGCATGGGGAGCAATCTCGCGCATGATTTCAAAGCGCTGGAGGGCGATGTCCGGACCGGGATAGCGGACGCCCGTTATGTTCCCCCCGGGCTCGCGTATGCTGTCGACGATTCCCATCCCCTCTATGAGGGCGAACGTGAAAATCACTGGTATGCCCGTGCCGTTGGTCGCGGCCTTCGCCTCCATGGAAGCCTCGGTCGGGAACACCACGATGGCATCGACCTTCTCATCGACGAACCTGTCTAGGGCCGCCCTGTAGGCGGCCATGTCGAAGTCCGTCTTCTGGACGTCGTAGACTATGTCCTGTCCCTCGACATAACCCAGCTCTGTCATCCTTTCCTTGAGGCCGTCTGTTATGTCGGCGACGAAGTTGAGACCCGAGAGGACTCCCACGTGGTAAACTTTCCGCGTGTCCGTTCCCGTCGTGGTGCAACCTGAAACCGCGAGGACTGCAACCAGAAGCGCGAGGACTGCTGTTTTCGCTCTCATTCATTATATTCTTGAACCGCGCCGCTTATATATATTCGTCGGCGGCGCATGATGTTTATACTTTTTTCCGTAAACGTGCATTCCTTTCGTGGAATGTCTATCGCAGGGACATTATCTTCCGGCCGGCATCCCTTATGTCGCTCACCCGGGCGTCTGCGGAAGACAGTTCCTGCCCGGGGCTGTTGGGGCTCGCAAACCCTATGGCGAACATCCCCGCGCTTTTAGCCGCCTGCACCCCGAAGGAGGAGTCCTCTATGACGGCGCACTCGGCGGGCTTCACGCCGAGCTTGCTTGCCGCAAGAAGGAATATCTCGGGGTCGGGCTTCCCGCGGGAGACGTCGTCTCCCGTGACAACGGCGGAGAAAAGTCCTTTTATGCCGAGCTCTTTGACCTCCATCTCCATCTTGTCCCTGTGCGAGCTCGTCGCCAGGGCGAGCTTCAGGCCGCTGCGCGAGAGTGCATTCACGAGCTCAACGGAGCCCGGTATCGCCCGGAGGCTTCCCTTCATGAGCGAAAGCATCAGCGAGTTCTTCTCAGCAACCATCACTTCTATGGCACGGGAATCGAATGCCTTTCCCCTGGCCCTGAGCGCATCCGAGAATATGTCCGGCGACCTCCTGCCGAATGCCTTCAGCCTTTCGTCGTCCGTGAGCGTTACGCCACGCCTCGCAAGCACCATGGCCGTCGACTTCCCGGAGATGGGCTCGCTGTCGGCGATGACGCCGTCGAGGTCGAATATGACAGCCCTTATCACTTGCCCTTCAGCTCCTTTATGGACCCGGGCCTGAAGACTCCTCTCTCGGTTATTATCCCCTTAACGTACTTCGCCGGGGTCACGTCGAACGCGGGGTTCCTGGCGCTCGTCCCCGCCGGGGCTATCCTGACCCTTCTCATCGAGGGAAAGAGGCCTCCGGTCATGCCGAACATGTAGAGCACCTCGTCCTGGGAGCGCTCCTCTATGGGTATGGAGTCGCCGGACGCGAGTGAGAAGTCGAACGTGGAACTGGGGGCGGCGACGTAGAATGGTATGCCGTTCTCCTTTGCGACGACTGCCTTCTCGTATGTCCCTATCTTGTTCGCCACGTCGCCGTTCGCCGCTATCCTGTCGGCGCCGACTATCGCTATGTCGACCTCGCCGGTCCTCATGAAGTGCCCCGCAGCGTTGTCGGCTATCAGGCTGTGGGATATTCCCTCCATCGTCATCTCCCACGCGGTGAGCCTCGCACCCTGGCATCTCGGCCTGGTCTCGTCGACGAAGACATGCATCTTCTTCCCGTTGTCGCGGGCTTGCCTCATGGGAGCGAGGGCGGTCCCGTGGTCCACGCATGCGAGGGCCCCGGCGTTGCAGTGCGTGAGCACCCCGGCACCGTCCTTTATGAGCATTGAGCCATGCACCCCTATCAGCCTGCAGTTCTCGGCCGACCAGTCGGCGTATGTGGTCGCGGCGAGTGTAGCCGCCTCCTTTGCGCGCACGACGTTTGCCGCGCCCTTCAGGGCGTCCATGACCGTCCGTATCCCGTGGAAGAGGTCGTATGCGGTCGGACGCGTGGAGGACAGCGTCTTCTCCGCCGACCTCATGTGCTGGCGGAACCTCTTCACGTCGCTGCCCCGGAACTCCAGGGCCGCCTGGGCTATGCCGAAGGCGCCCGTGGCGCCTATAGCCGGGGCGCCCCTCACGACCATCGTCCTTATGGCATCCGCGGTCTCCCTGTGGGTCCTCATGGTCGCTATCCTGAACGAATGCGGAAGCTTCGGCTGGTCTATCATCCTGACTAGCGGGCCGTCCATCCAGACGGTCCTGTATTCCTGCGTCCTGTTTCCCGTCCTGACTCTCATGATAATAGAGGCCGGGATAGAATAAATTAGTTCCTCACGGGGTCCGGAAAGCCTAAGGCCCGAGGAGCCATGATTTTGCTTCCTCGCGGGTCTTGAAAAGCCTCATCTTCATGCCCTTCTCCGATACCATCCTGAGGGTGAAGTTGATGACTATGTCGGCCGCATGCGATCCCCCGGTCACGATGGCGAGCTTCTCTATGCCCATCTTGATGAGCCTCGACTTGACGTCCCCCTTGTTGACGAGGAGGGAGGCCAGGTTCGGAAGAACGAACATGACCAGCTTCCTGCCCTTCATCCTGCGGAGGTGATTCTCTATTATCCTGAACGTCCTTTCCTTGGTATCTTCGTTTACCTCGACCAGGACGCTCTCATCGATTATTATGCCCTCTTCGACCCATATGCTGTGGGTGTTGGTCTTATCCAGGAATCTGACGGCCATTAGAAGATATTGGAACGTGGCAAATAAATCACTTGCCCTTGAGCTCTGCGTGCTTCTTGGTCCAGGTGACCTTCTTGCCATCCCTTCCCATCCTGAAGTTCTTCTGGCACTTGGAGTCGCAGAAGTAGAAGACCTGGCCGGAGAGCTTGACGTACATCTTGCCCCTGCCCGCCTTTATCTCGTCTCCGCAAAAGTTGCAGTTCATATTGGAACACCTACCTCTGCTTCAGGGCGCCGACGGACTCCATCTCGGTCTCCTTGACCATTATGATGTCGCCCTCCCTTATCGGGCCTACGACGTTCCTCGTGAGCACCTTGCCCTTCTCGGGACCATCGGTGACCCTGCACCTGACCCTGCTCACGCCCTTTATACCCATCCTTCCTAACACTTTCAGGACTTCAGCCGGAACGGCCATCTACAGTACACCTTTACTTATTGAGCTCCGCGGTCTTCTTGGCGACCTCGTCGATGAGCTTCTTCGAATCGCCTTCCTCGACTATCGCGACCGACGAAGTCTGGACCTCGAGGCCTGCGGCCTTTCCGAGCTCGGACTTCGAGGGCACGTAGGAATAGGGCACCTTCTTCTCATCGCAGAGGACCGGGATGTGCATCATGACTTCCTCGGGGTCGACGTCCTGCGCCATGACGACGAGCTTTGCAATGCCCCTCTCTATCGCCTTGGTCACTTCGTTGACGCCCTTTCGCATCTTGCCCGTGTCCCTTGCCTTCTCTACCGCGTCGTAAGTCTTCTCTGACAGATCCTTGTCCACTTCGAATTTAACGTATGCTGGCATCTTCTTACCTCCATTAATCCCCTTTTTCGCCCGCGCCGAATTGCCTCCGCGCGGGCCCGGGTCATTTTTCAGGTATTATCGATATTATATAGGCGATGCTTTTAAATGTT
>CAZTRL010000014.1:0-26798 GCA_964616715.1 uncultured archaeon
GAAATTTTCGACAGTTCGGATGTCCGCATTTGGTGAAAGCGCTATGTGTCGGTTTCCGGAAAACGTTACAGAATAGTTAGAAAGTTACTTCATAATTCGTCCGCACCAACAGTGGGATTAGCCTTTATAAAAATTTAGTTTTTATCATATTCTAATGTCAATTGAATACCCAGCAGTCTTAGTTGGTAGGTTAAGAGAAATGGAAAAATCGAGTGATGGCCACCAATCAGCGTTTGAAATAGCAAATGCTATATCATTTTCTCATTGGGGAAATAGGACTGCTTATAGAGATGTTTTCTTCTATGAGCCTTCAAAAAAGACATCTGAAAACATAAGAACTTATAATCTGGATCACCCTCATAATAATGACGGATTAGAAAGGAATGATGACAGATTCAGGGAAAATTTATACGAGCAGCACGATATTTCGTGGTCCCACTTTATTTCTTCATTCAGTGCTTATCATACATCAAAGAAGTTAACTAAAAAGAATTACTTAGATTACATAATTGAGCCAGGATTAAAAATATTGGGAGTTAAAGTAGAGAAGATGATGGGCGATCTGGATCCATCGTTAAAAAGGGCTTTTTTATACACATTGGGAGGCGACGTGCTACAAGATCAAATTTTTGGGTTTGAGTCGTCATGGGATTATCGAGGCGACATACTGGGTCTAGAAGTATTGCAAAAAAACACTGACGGCTCCGGACGTTTATCCGATTTCATCGATGAAGCATATGAACAACGCTATAGTGTTGAGGGAGAAAAATTCAGAACACATCCAATTTATTTAGATGCTAAAGAGAACTCTGAAACAAAAAGGATATCATTACTAAAAAGGTTAAATAATATCAAACTTTATGATTTCATAGTATCAGGAGTAAAGGTTGAGAGATTGAGTAAAGAAAAATAGGAACGATTTTTAAGAAAAGTAATTTTGGAGTAGCTCTGTAATATAATTGAAGCTTAACGTCACAGACTCGATTGTTACGCTTTCGTCATAGAATAGTTAGAGTGTGGTATCCGGAAACCCACTCGTCCCAGGCTGGCTTCTTCATTCCACCGCTGTCGATGAGGCCCATCGTGTTGAACGGCTCGAATGTGTCCGCTGAATCATACATGAAGGTCCAGACCATCATTTCCACGTCCATGCCCTTCGTCCTGTTGAGGAAGACCCTTATGAACTGTGCCTGCTCCGCATCAGAGCTTTCCCAGCCTTCAGGGCTGGCTGCGCTGTGCCAACCTATCTCCGTGAAGGCTATCGGCTTCGATGTGTGTGACATGATCTGCGTATAATGGTCCTCCGGTATGTCCGACGGGTCCCTGTAGAATATGCCCGGATAAGTGGTGAAAGCAGCGATGTCCGTCTTGAACCTGTCCATGAGACCCCAGTGAGGCTCGTTCTCCCCCATCCCCCACATAGAGAGTCCCTCCATGTTCTCGAGCTGGAACACCGTGAACACCTTGGTATTCGGGGAGACCTCCTTGATTGCATCATAGACCTCGTTATAGAACGGGACGAACTCCTCGAACGCCCCGGGGTTCTTCTCGGCGAATATGTCGGTCTCGACGCCCATCCCGAAATACTTCGGCTTGTACTCCTTCACGAACGCTATCGTGCTGTCCAGGTAGATTTGCCTGTTCGTCTCGTTCAGCGGCCTGAATAGGTCCCCTGAATCCTGGATATAAGGCCCGACCTCGATCACGGGGATGTAATCGTACTGCGACGCCAGCTCTGAGAACGTGTACGGGGCCTTCTTCTCCTGCAGCTCATTCCAGTCGCCGGCCCACAGCAGAACGTCCTGGGTCTGCTTTACGTTCTCAAGAAAATCTGTAAAGTCCGACCCTTCGAAGCTTCTCGGGGAAACGCTTACCCCTTTCAGCGGTCCGGTGTGTCCGTCGGCGGATGGGATTACCTCTTTCCCCCCTTCCTGGACGCACCCGCTGGCAAGGACGAGAGAGATGACAGCGAGGAGAACGAAGAGGCTCTTGTACATTGTTTTAATTAACGGTTGCACGCCTATAAATGGAGCCCTCCTTTCCATCAATTCATTCTCGGATCTACAAACTTCCTTATGGTAGGTGACTCGTAGACCCTGATGCTGCCCTCGTATTTTGCATTAACGTACGGGAATTCCCTGAACCCATCATGCTCTTTGTAATCCCCAAGAGAAAGTACTTCCTTTATTCTCCTGTCATCCTTTGGGAATACCATTCCCATCGGTAGCCCCATGTATTCATGCCTGGCTCCATCGTTGATGAACGCATCCACGACATCTCTTGAAATTCCCATCCCATATGGCAGGTACAGCAATCTTTTGCTGTCCCACATGAACAAATCCCCTATCGTCTCATCCGTCTCATAAACCCTATTGAAATGGTTTCCGGCAGTCTCAAGGATGCCATTCTCGTAGAATGTGAGCACCTTTTTGTTCTCGAGGAAGCGTTTTACTCTTTCATCTCCATTTCTGACCGTCACAAGCACTGATGCCAGGACATTGCTCGTCATATTCGCTTCGTTTTCCGATATTGGAAGCTCCATGTGAATATGCTGGCGATAAGCTTTTTAACCGTTGCAAGATGCACAAAACACGGAAAACGGCTGAAGAGTGACTATATTTGCCAGTGCACGACTTGATTGGAACTGTCGGTATAGTCGGATTGACCTGTCACTTCTTCAGGACGGCTGTCAGCAAAGGCTCACACGTACTCGAGCCTCTCCAGGAGGTGCCCGCAGTTGGCCTGCATGCCGTTCACTATTGACTCCGCGATGTCCATCCTGGACCTCCCGCTTCCCGCCACGGCATCCGAATACCTAGTGAATCCCTTCCTTATTCCGTCCAGGAGAGAGAGTCCCCTGTAGGAGGACCTCTCGAGGACCGGGCCGGAGCCGTCTATGTGCGGCACGCACATCTCCACGGTCTCCGGGTGGTCGGAGCTGTCACCTTTCAAGTACTCCATAAACTCCCTGTACTTCCTGGCGTCCGGGAGGTGGAGAGCAGAGCCGTCCGGGCTGAAGCTCTGGATTATCACCATGCCCATGTGAGGAGGGCTGTATGAGTTCCCGTTCCCGGGAACGAACATCAGGCGTCCGGGATCCGGCGACTTGGAAAGGCAGAAGACGTGCCCGTCAGGGGCGGAGAACTCAAGGAGCGCCGGAGAGACCTCGCCGTTATCGACCATGCCCAGGAACCCCAGGTCGAGGGCCATGCCCACGACGGTCCTGCACGTTGCGATGCCTTCGGCGTACTTCCTGTAGAGCGTCGCCCAGATGAAGTTTCCAGGCATCCCGTCTATCTTCTCGTGGTCCAGGTCGCCTGACTCGAGGCCGGCCCTTATGTCGACAGCCGACTCTGTTGCCGGCATGAAGAAGTCGCTCCTCCTGCCTATGTATCCCCTGTAGAGGGTGTCCATCAGAATTATTGAGACGAATCCTTAAATTACGGAGCGCGACGTCGGGCAGTGGCCAGAGCTTTCTTCCGTACACGGTCCGGCGGATGCCGGGTGCATGCGCAATCCCTTTATAAAGGTTGGAATTTCCCATCTAACTGGTGATTCCATGTTCGGAGGAAAGGACTTCGTGAACAGGATGAAAGCCATAGACAGGAAGATACTATCCTACGGCGCCATGCTCGGAAATGCTAAGGGCACGTACGCCGAGTCCCTCGTAATCGACGAGGTGAAACATTATGCCGGCAAGATACCCGAGCTCGTCAACGAGCTCTACGAGAAGAATCCCGTATTCAGGGAGTTCCTGGAAGGTGACGAGGAGTACTACCTCACCAGCACGGTATCGCATGTCATGTCAAACCTGCCCGACATGGAGGGCTCGGAGAATCCTGAGGAGATCAGGGAGAACATGGCATACATGGAGCGGATAGTCGGAAAGATTCCGAGGAATCCCAAGCTCAGGGACCAGCTCCACGTCGCCACGCTTGCTTCAGAGATAGACGTCGACAAGGACAGGTACAGGAAGATGGTGGAATTCCACAAGGGTGAGACGCTCTGGCCGGAGGACGGGTAGGTCACGCCTTCCCGTAGCGGCTCAGGAAGTCCTCTGCAATCTCGGCGAGGACCCTTGGCTTGTTCATGTCGAACACGGCGTCCGCGGATTCCCTTCCCTCTTCCATGTGCTCCGCGTCGACCAGCAGGTACTTCCTTCCCATGTATCTGGACCGGTCGAGCTTCTTGAACCAGTTGTTACCCTCGAGCTGCCCCGGGGCCGGGAGCCACATGACGGCATCCGTGTCGTACAGGAAGCCGATGCCGCTGAAGAGATCGTCCTGCCTGACCATCTTCCTCAGCGTCTGCTCGTTGATGTCCCCGTTGAGGTAGTAGAAGTAAGCGAGCTGGCCCTCGCCGCCGTAATAGCGGGAGAGATGCTCCACGACCTCGGGATTCCTCCTGTAGTCGTGCGAGTCGAGGTAGCTTATCCTCTTCACTATCCCGGGCTTCCTGACAATGTCCATGATACCGCTTCGGCGTGAAGATTTAAAAGCCAAAAGCTGTTCACCGCTTCTGGTAGAGTCCCGTGAGGGTCGCGGTCTCAAGGATGTGGCCCGTCATCGCGTTCTCTATGTCGGCCTTGGTCGCAAGGGAGCCCAGGCCCAGCTCCTTGTCGAGTGCGTACAGCTTGAAGAAGTACCTGTGCTTGCCGCTCGGCGGGCACGGGCCGCTGTAGCCGTTCCTGCCTCCGCTGTTCTTTCCCTGTACGCCCGCCGCCGGGGGGCTCCCCTCGACTATCACGGTCGTCGCCGGGTCCATGTCGAAGACCACCCAGTGCACCCACGTGCCCATCGGGGCGTCCGGGTCGTCTACTATCAACGCCAGGCTCCTGGCGTCCGCCGGGACGTCCGATATGTCGAGCCTCGGGCTGGTGTCGTTTCCCTGGCACGTGAACTGCATGGGCATGTCTGCCATGTCCGCGAATGCGGGACTCGATATCTTCATCTCACCCATATGACTCACCTCCGTCCGGTCGGCCGACGTGCATCCCGAAACGAGCAGGACCACCGCCAGCAGCACCAACAGCACCGGCCTCATTGCTACATTGTTGAAGCGGGTACTAAATAAGGTTAGGTTTCCAAAATGCAACCGCGTGCGGCGCCAGCCTAAGCATCATCATTCCGGAACGTCAGCGAAAGAGAGTTCATGCAGTACCTCTTCCCCGTGGGCTTCGGCCCATCGTCGAAGACGTGGCCCAGGTGGCTGCCGCACTTTGTGCATAGGACTTCGGTCCTCACCATGCCGTGGCTCCTGTCTTCCACGAGCTTCACGGAATCCCCGGCCGCCTCGAAGAAGCTCGGCCATCCGCTGCCGGAATCGAACTTGGCGTCCGATTTGAAGAGGATGTTCCCGCAGGCCTTGCAGTGGTACGTCCCCTTCTCCTTGTTGTGGAGGAGGCTGCCGCTGAATGCCGGCTCCGTGCCTGCCTCCCTGAGCACGCGGTACTCGTCACGTGTCAGGTGTTTCCACTTGTCCTTGCCTTCCATGGGTATAAGTTGGAACTGCGCCTAAAATACGCAATAACCAGCGTATGATGCCTACTAGGCTCTTCGGGTTCCAGCACCTCTTGGAGACATTGGTGCGGCAGTTCGCTATCTCGTTCACGTTACAGTCGAAGAAGTCCATTCCCGTGGCCTCGAAGATGTAATCGTCCAGGAATTTCCAGAAGGACCTGCAGCTCATAGCGTCCGCGAGGGACGCCGGCGACTTCAGGCTCAACACGAAGCCGTTCATAAACAGCCTCACCGGCGGGAAGAAAAGCACATGACTTAAATATTTTTCGTGCCAATTCTATAATCATGATGAACTTCCTGAGGGATACCAAACTCGGAAGGTACCTGACGGCTTTCGGGGCAGCGTTGACCGTTTACAGCACAACTCCTGTTTTTTCCCAGGATCCCGACTCCACCCTGGTCAATGTGGGCGGCTATGAGATTCCTGCCAGCTGGGCCGACGAGTTCGGCAAGTTCAGCGAAGCGCTGAAGGGAAACGACGAGTTCCTGATAGGTGTCACATCAAAAGAGCCATTCTACCAGTGGTATTACATGCCCTCGGGGTTCAACCCGAAAAAGGTAAAGGAAAGCGCCAAACTGGAACAGATAAAGAAAGCCGACGTAAGCCCAAGCGACAACATGCTGACGCCGCAGGAATTCGCGGACTACTGCACCAGCGCGACTGACACGCTGATGGAGATGCAGCGCAGGAGCCTGGAAAGGCGCAGCCGCTGATAAATCATCGGCGCTTAAGATCGTGGACTTCATAGGGGAAATTTTCCCTCCAATTCTATAAGCATGACGAACTACCTTCGGGACATGAAGCTCGGCAGGCACTTCCTTCCCATGTCCTATAGTTGGCAAGGAACTTAAAACAAACCCTTCCCGGAAGTCTAGAATTCCTTGACCGCGAAGTGCTTGGCGATGAAGTCCTCCGGCTTCATGCTCACGAAGTCGCGGTATATCTCAATCGCGGGCGAGCTCTTTATCATGTCCGGGGTCACGTCATCAAGCTTCATCACGTCGCTTCCCGAAATCTCCACGGTCCTGTAGAACTTCAGCATGCCGTCGCTGTCGATGTACTTGTAGCTTGCGTCTATGTCGCCGTCCGAGCGCCAGCCGCTCGGATAGCCGTCTCCGTCTATGAGCCCCATCATGGAACCGGTGCTTCCGGGTATGAATATCATCCCGCCGTCGGAAAGGCCGAGGAACGGGTGCTTCTCCCTCCTCGCGCGCACGTCAGCATCCTCAAGCACGGAAGAGCCGTAGGCCGATGTCCCGAGATGGCTGAGCTTGTAGCCTTCCTTCTTGAAAGCGTCCGCGAGGCGGAAGTAGAGATTGCCCGTGAAGTACGACACGTCACCGACCCCGTGCGGTCCTTTCCTCTCCTCCTGGACGGCGTAAGAGAATCCCGGGCTTCCCATGACCTTTCCTATGAGGTCTTTCATGATGCCTATTCTGGAATGAAGATTTAAAAGGGGCTCAGCGTCCTGATGCCCCGCACGGCGCGATGTATGCTTTTTGAAACCTCGCTTTTTTATGGAAAATGGTCCATCCATTATTAAACTTAGTATAATTTATATACCATGGAGATGATTGCATGCCAAGGGTCACTTATTTCGACATCGCGGCGAAGAACCCCGCCAGGGCCAAGGCGTTCTACCAGAAGGTCTTCGGCTGGAAGTTCCGGAAATGGGACGGCCCGAGCCCGTACTGGCTCATATCCACGGGGAAGGGCCCGGGGATAGACGGCGGCATGGGCCTCCGGGAGGAGTCCTCGGCGCCTGCGATGAACACGGTCGAGGTGCACTCCATCGACGAGTACGCTGCCAGGATCAGGGCCAACGGCGGCAAGGTGCTCATGAGGAAGACCGCAATCCCCGGCGTGGGCTGGTTCACTTCCATGCAGGACACGGAAGGCAACCGGTTCGGCCTGATGGAGCCCGACACGAAGGCGCAGTAGACTGCGCCCCAACACTTAAAAAATTTCGTTTGCTATTATCAACCATGACGAACTACCTTCGGGGCACGAAGCTCGGCAGCTACGTCCTGACGCTAACGACAGCCCTTCTCATGACGACGCTCTCGCCGGCGCAGACGGACGACCCGACGATAGACATTGGCAGGTACACAGTCAAGAAGAGCCAGATACCGAAGCTGAAGATACTCAAGGGCATAGCCGACGACGACATCTGGGTGGGGAAGTCCGACAAGGACCCGTACATACTCAATTTCTTCACCGACACGGCGAACATGACCTACAGCTCGCTCATCCCGGTGATATCCAAGGCGGACAATGCACCCGGGGACCACATACTGAGTGACAGGGAGCTCGACAGCTACTTCAACGAGGCCATCAAGGCTGGTCTTGAGGATAAGCACGAGCGCTGATGTCCGGATTCCAGGCGCGCTGACTCACGCGAGCTCGGTGGCTGGCAGGCCGTCTCTAGCCTTTTTTATGTAGCGGATCGCCTCACCGACATTCGTCACGAACGGACTGAACTTTTTGCCATGCCAAGGCTCGACATTCTGCATATTCTGGGCCCATTCATGGATATCCGAGAGCGAGCTGTGCGCTATGGCGTAATGACCACTTCCGCAGAAATCCATCGACGAGTTGATGACGTGAAGAGCGACCTCGCCGGCCTTCTCCCCGCTTTCGCCCAGATAGGGGCCCAGCGTCTCTTTCCAGTAGACCCTGGCAGACTCAAGGCACCCGATTATGGTGTCCTTGTACTTTCCGATTGTGTCCATCTCTCATTCTCTCATCGAAGCTTTATAAAGAGTGCGGTGGCCTCCCCAGGAGCCGCTCCGCCTGCATCATTTCCTGTAGCGCCAGAGCACCAGAACGACGATTCCCGCCAGGACAGCATATATCCAGGAAAGCGGGCAGAAAAGAGGCGAATTGTCCCTTACGCAGGCCACGCAGAGGCTCTCGATGAAGGCTATCACCAGAAGGAAGAACGTCGCGACGACCATCCTCCTGTGCCTCGATATGTGCTCGACTGCGAGATTGTGGTCTACCATGAGCATTTATTGGGGCGTGCGCTAAATATAGTCGCTTAACCAGTCGAGCATCCTCTGCGTCACATTGTCCCTGGGTGCCCAGAGGCTGTAGACGTGTTCCATGCCAAGGCTATCGGAGCTCCTCTTCGCCCACAGAGTGTACCCGTGGAGCGTGAGGTTCGAGCATCTGCCCCCCACTATCTCAATGTCGTTGATGCCGTGCTGGGGCTTGTCGAGTACATCCTTCATCTCCCTGATGGCGGCATCCGCCTTCTTCTCGTCGCTTGAGGCAGCCGATACCATCACGTGATAGTACCTGTCCTCGTTCGCGTAGTTCCTGACAAGGACAAGCGACCCGTCCCATGCTTCGCCTATGGTGAGCTTGTCCCTTTCCATAGCGGCCGTCATCCCATCTTCCTTATCTCTCTCGCTATTGACGCCGCCCTCTCGTAATCCTCTCCCTCACCTGCCTCCTTCAGTTCCATCTGGAGATACTCCTTCCTGAAGTAGCTTCTGGGGTCGTTTAGCGACTCTAGCCTCCTTTTCAGGATGCCGAGGCGTTCGGTGTTGCCCTCGTTTTCCGCGTGGCTGATCTCGCTGGAAAGGAAGTCCATCGCGGCCACGAAAGACATCGGCGGGATGCTTTTCCTGAGCCTCGAGGATATCATGCCGCAGTCTATCTGCGCATCGACATCGTAGGAGGCGTCTCCTGTCGTCAGCGGTGATATCATGTATTCAGCCGCCGCCGCCTCTCCAACGATATCACCAATGGCCTTAGTCTCCAGCGCGATATAATATGCATAGAGCTTCATGACATCGGTTTCCGGCATGTACCCCAGCCTGCGGGACACTTCCAGGAACTCTCTCTGGTGCTTCTCGTTTATGGCGATTAGCATGAAGAATTCTTGACGCAAAGAAATAAAACAGGATTACCGGGTTCACTTCTTCCTCGGTTTCGCAGGCTTTCCCTTCCCGGCCTTCGCCTTCGGGGCGGCCCTCTTAGCCTTCTCGCATATCTGCTCGAACTTCTTGGTGAGGGCTTCCAGGTTGTGGGCTATGTCCCAGCCGTCCGACGTGAGCTTCACCCTCTTTATTCTCCCTGTCTTCTCGAAGTCGACCAGACCCTGGTCCTGAAGGACGTTGAGTATCTTTATCGTGTGGGAGTACGTGCAGTTGGTCTCCCTTGATAATATAGTGGCGTATATGCTTTCCTTGCTAGTCTTCAATGATATAAGTATCTTTGCCGGCTTCTCCCTCAGCAGGAGGTCCTCAAGCAGGCTCGGTGCTTTGATGTCTCTCATGATATCGTTTTATGTCTTCTGATGTCCGCCTTTGCGGCTAGTGGGCACTCACTTTTCAGTCCACAGTTATTTCTTGGAGCGGTTATTTAAATATGTTTTTATATCACTGTTATAAAACATCTATTACAAAGAATGTCTTGTATATTATCTCTTATAACAGATATTTTACATAACAACAATAATATTGGCCGGATTTCCGCAAATCCTGCCGTCAAGAAGTGAGAGTTCACGTTGCGGATATACGGACAAGCGAAGGGAGCCGCGGGAAATGCTCAGGAGCTCACGGCAAAAAAAACGGCATCAATCGGCTTTATGTTTGTTTTTTACTATTTTCAAGTAACGAAAGCTTTATAAATACCCCCTCCAATTGTAGTACATGAATTCCAGGAATCCCATGAGCGGCGGAATCGCCGCGTTCGTCGTAGCGTTCGTCCTCATGCTCAGTCTTGCGAGCGCCACCGACTATTCGTCCTGTCCTAAGAACACGAAGGTGGAGAACGCATGGTGGGATGCAGGGGAATGCGAGGGCGGCATATACGACCACGGATCACTCTACTTCAGGTGGGACGATGCCCCGTTCACCAACGACACGGTCGATGTGAAGGAGGCGACCCTGACCATAAGCGCGGTCAGCCAGGGCACGAACCTCGTGGCATACATATGGACGGGAAGCTACTGGTACGGTCTCAGGACCGGGACGCTCGATTTCAGGGGCGACTACGTATATGATATATCATACATACCGGGAGCCTACATGGACGGCTCTGTCAGGATAAAGCTCTACAACAGGGGAAGCGAGACCCTCAACGTGGACAGCATAAAGCTTGATGTCAAGTACGAGAGCAAGCTCCGCGAGGTCACGCTGGACGTCCGCGACTGCGACACGAACAAGAGGCTCGACGACGTAGAGGTGACCACGGACGGTTCCACGTATTACACCGACAACGGCCTGGCCACGGTAGAGCTCGTCAAGGGCAAGTCGTACCTCATGGAGTTTCAGGCGGACGACTACAAGGACACGAAGAGGTCCGTTTATGTGCATGACGACACCGACCTCGACGTCTGCATGGAAAGGGACGTGAGACACGGCGTAGACGTGAGGAAGCTCGACGTCGACGAGGACCTGATAACGTTCACCATAGAGAACACCGGAAACGTCGACGAGGACATAAGCTACAGCGTCTACGTCGACAACAACGAGATATTCAAGAATACCGTATTCCTCTACACTGACGAGGACGAGGACATCACGGGAAGCTACTACTTCCAGCCCGGCAAGCACAGCGTAAGGGCGCACGCTAAGGCAGGCAACTACGCCGACTCGCAGACCATAACGTACTGCGTCGAGGGCGTCACCGACAACACAGTGTGCAGCGCCGGCAAGCTCCTGAGGGAGACCATAAAGAGCGGCTGCGTCAGCTACTGGGAGCAGGTCGGAACCTGCGAGGGCGGCACTGATGGCGGCGAAGGCGGCGACACCGCTACCTGCGAGATATCCATAACATCGCTCAACTACGCAAACGACATGGCCTCCGGCGAGACGGAGATACTCAAGGCCAAGATAGCAAACGGCGGGCCCGATGACGCAAGCGTCACCGCGAGGCTCTACGTAGACGGCAGGTACACGTCGGTGAAGAAGACAGACCTCGGAGACGGCGAGTCCGGAGAGGTCGAGTTCAGGTTCACGATGGAGAAGGGCACGCACACGGCGAAGATAGAGGCGACCGCGTGCGGAGGCGCAAAGGACGAGGCCTCCGCTACCATACAGGTCAGCGGCCCGAAGCTCGAGCCCGGTGTCCCGGAAGGTCCCGATGTCGAGGTGTCCCCCGAGATAAAGGGCGTGTCTGAGATATTCATAGAGACTGCGAGCAGCCTCGAGACCACTGAGTTCGAGGCAGCGACTCTCAAGATCACGGTATACCCCCCGACGGAGAAGTACACAGTATCGGTGACAGGCGTCGACCAGGAATGGCTCGACTACCCGCACAGCGTGAACTCCCTGAAGAACAGGGATTTCTACGTGCTGGTGTCGCCGGAGAAGGCCGGGAACTACACGCTCAGGATAAGGGTATGGCTCGGCGACGAGCCCGGCGACATATACGACGAGGAGATCGTGAAGCTCAGCGTCGCGGCCAAGGCGCCTTACGACCACGATGAAGGTGGAGAAGGCGACGGGCTCACCGGGATGTTCGTGCAGGAGAACTCCGCGCTGGTAGGCCTCGTGATAGCGTTGTCGCTCATAGCGGCGGTGCTCATGATGGTCTTCACCAGGATGTACATGATAGACCACCACAGGCCAGGGAGCGCGATAACCGCCTACGAGGCCAACCAGATCCGAAGGGCCGCGGTAGACGACGAGATAGACACACACACGTCCGGCTACCAGTCAGGCTCTTACTTCTGATTCCATTACATTTTCTTCAGTATTACCACCAAATATGGCTTCGGCATTCTTCGGGCTGCGCACCGTAACATATTTATATTCAGTCGTCCAAAATACTCAATTCAAAACCTCAAAATGGGACACCTAAGCTGTCCCGATACGAAGGTTTATAAAACCCACCGTTAAGTAGTGAATAGGGACATATGTTAGACTACAAGAAGCTTATATCGGACTCGCACGGCGATCCCAAGAACCTTACAATAGACGATATGGCTCTCGTCTACGGCGTGGTCGCGGAGCTGTACAACACCGAGGTGCCCAAAGAACTCCTCTTCGAGGGGGAGAGATGGTACAAGGACACAATGGGCATAATAGAGGAGATAAGGGACGATTACAAACAAACCTACGATGGCAACTGGAAGGTCGCGCTCTGCGAATGCCCCACCAACATGTTCGGAAGCCAGGATACCATATCCAAACCCAAGCTTGACAGGTTCAAGCATGTGCTCAAGCTCCCCAAAATAGACTACACGATAGTCCCACCTCCGGCTGGCATACATCCGACGGCAATGGGACCCAAATACAGGGGAAGCATGAACAGGGTCGGCTATGACGCGCACACGAGGCTCAGGTCATTCGTTGACGAAGGCATAAGGAAGACGTCGACTTTCCTATTCCTGCCGACGAACGGCATCGAATTCGATGAAGTCGCATTCAAGCGTGCCGGAGGCGTCCACAGGAGCAGGGACCAATATGAGGAGCACCACCTGCAGGCCCAGTACAAGAACGGCATCCTGAAACCCAAGCGCATAAGCGAGCTTCCGCTGGCCGACTGGGACAACAACGGGCACAACCACAACCGCGCAATGGCCAACCCCTGTTAGAAGAGCCGTAAAATGGCACCTTTTATAAAACTTGTCACTTTTAAGTACTCATGAAAATGGCGGAGATTCCCTCGACTTTTGAAGAGGCGATGGAGCACGACTATTTCAGTCAGCTTATCAAGACGCACGAACAGCAGGAGCAGTTCGTCAGGAACACGATAGAGTTCTATCGCACCCGGGGCATACACGCCGATTACAGGAAAGTCCGGATAAACCCGCAAAGGGCAATCGCAACACAGGAATTCGTCGTCAGGGACGAATACAAGCTCATAAAGAAGCTCATGAAGAACGGCGAGTATGACACCATGACAGTCGTCGAGCTTCACCCGAGGTTCCTTCCAGACTGCCCTCTCATACTGGACGGTCATCACAGGACAAGAAGAAACGCCAAGACCGGCATAACCAAGGATTATGCGTGGGGCATATACTTCCCGGACGGCGACGTCTGGACCGAATATCTCACGATAGCCAAAGAATACGGGAACAAGAGGGCCATGGACATGCTCTCGATAAAAGACGTGATATAGTTCGGCATGTCCGTGAATAAGGGAAATCTTTATAAACCCTTTTCTGACAACAATAATATGAAAGCCGCAGACGCCCTGAGGTTGGTAGATTTCTATAGCAAGGAGCTTGAGATCGAGGACTACTACCATACCAGCAACACGAGGGTGAGGCTGAGGGTCTGCGTATAGAGCGCGGCCACGACCTTTCTCCCGACAAGTTTCTTCCTTTGCAGGCGTATGTCCATCGGACCGAGAGCCATGCACAGCGTCATTCCAGTATGCCGTCCACGAACCTCTCAGGGTCGAACCTCTCGAGGTCGGAGTACTCCTGTCCCCTTCCTATGTAGAGGACAGGCTTCCCAGAAGTGTAGCATGCGGATATCACGGACCCTCCCTTCTCGTTGACGTCCATCTTCGTGAGCACCAGGCCGTCTATCCCGACCTCCTCGCTGAAGGTCCTGACCTGGCTCACGACGTCGTTTCCCGTGAGCGAGTCCACGACCAGTATCCTGAGATCCGGCTTGTTGACACGTATTATCTTCTTCAGCTCGTCCATGAGGTTGGCGTTCGTGTGCATCCTGCCTGCGCTGTCCGCCATCACGACATCGAGCTTCCTGCTCTCCGCGTGCTTCCTGGCGTCGAATATGACGGCCGCGGGGTCCGCGCCGTACTGGTGCTTTATGACTCCTATCCCGAGCCTGTCCGCGTGCACCTGGAGCTGCTCGATGCTCGCGGCCCTGAACGTGTCGGCGGCTGCCAGGACGGGCCTGTAGCCCTTCCTCTTCAGCATGTCAGAAATCTTTGCTATAGTCGTGGTCTTACCCGAGCCGTTGAAGCCGAGGAAGAGTATGCAGGCCGGCCTTCCCTCGGCCTTCGCGGCCTTTATGACGCCCTCGATGTCCACGGGGTCCACGGCGACTATGCCGAGGAGTATCTCCCTGAAGGTGCCCCGTATGACGGACTTGGCGTCCTTCCTCGGCACGGGCTTTCCCACGAGCCTCTCCTTGAGCCCTGCCTTCATGTGGTCTATGACCTCGAGGGCGAGGTTGGCCTGGAGCAGGTCCGTCTCGATGTCCGAGAAGAACGAGTCTATCTCGGATTCGGAGAACTCCTTCACGGTTATCCTACCAGTGAGCCTGGAGAGCCCGCCCTTCTTGGTAGGCTGGGGAGCTTCGGCCTCCTCCCGCTGCGCGGCTGCCGCTTCCTTCGACGGCGCCTCAGCGGCCTCCTGCGGCTCCTCCGTCTCAGCCTTCTTCACGAGCGTCTCCACTGACTGCCGGAGCTTCTTCTTCAGTATGCCAAACATATAGAATTAATCCCCCGCATTGTTTTTAACTTTGCGGGAGCTCCCGAATCACTTCTTCTCGACGTACACCGCTATGAACAGGAGCACGAAGCCGGCTATTATGGCCGCAATGAAGGTGTATATGCTCGCGTCGGGGTTTAGTATGAGGTCGACGCCGCTGTGCACCACCATGGCTATCGAGAAGCCGAATATGGGTATGGAGATGGCCCTGGCGAGCGTCCTCGCCTTCCCGCCGATGATGTTGCCTATCCACGCCATTGTCCCCGCTACCCAAAAGTAATATATGGACGCGGAAAGGAACGCTGCCATGCTCTCGAACGCCCCCATGACGACCCAGTCGAGCATGACGGTATAACCCCTGTACGCGGCCAGCGTGCCGAAGACTATGCCCAACATGTACATGAAGAACGACAGCCTCTTGCCGGTGAAGGACTCGCGGAGCTCGTCAGCCGCCCCCATGAAGTAGCTCTCGAGCCTGAACGCCTTTATGACCAGGTAGGCGCCGAATATCCCGAGGACGGCCCTCCATCCCTCCGTCCCGAAGACGGAGACGAGGAGCAGCGCTATGGCAGGCAGGCCGAAGACCAGCCTCGCCATCTTGGGATTGTCCAGGGACTCCTTTATGAAGTCCTTTATCTTGTAGTAGCCGGACTCCAGCTGCTCGGACTGCTTGACGACTACCCTCTTCACTGACAGTATGGGGACGTCGGACTGTATTATGGGTATGATGTGCTCGTCCTCGCTCCCGTCGGATATCAGGACGGCCAGGTTGGCCCGGAACTTCAGGAGCACCTTACCTAGCTGCTCCTTTATCATCTTGTCAGACTTTATGCCTACGTCCCTGTCGCCCGTGACGACCGCGACCTCGGCCGCGTACTGCTTCTTCAGCTCGTCATAGACCCGGACGGCCTCGAACATGGCGTTCACGTCGCTGTCCGCGGGATCCTTCACCCCGAGCTTCGACGCGGCCTCTATGACCTCATCCTTCCCGATGACCGGCCCTTCGACCTCCGCCTTCATGCCGAGGTCGTTGTCCCTGTCCACGGCGAGGACTATTATGCGGTCCTTCTTCTCAGTCTTCCCGTCCTCCATCATAAAAGATATCAGTGAAGGTAATAAAAATAAAAAGGTTCGCCGGAAGGTGCGTCATCAGGCGAACCATAGAATGCGCCTACGCGGCCGTCCCGCATGGGGATGCGCCAGACAGATGGGATTTAAGCCCCGGAAAAGCAAATCTTTTTATAATATATGCAGCTATAAATGACAATATAGTTTCCAGGCTGCGGCCGGAGATGATGTTTACATAGGAGGTTTTACGATGCAACAGGTACCTTCGGGAAATTACATGGCATACGACAGGACGATAGTAGTCTTCTCGCCAGACGGGAGGCTGCTTCAGGTGGAGTATGCCAGGGAAGCCGTGAAGAGGGGCAGCACTTCGGTAGGCGTGAGGACCAAGGATTCAGTGGTGCTTGGCTCGGTCAAGAAGACGACGCCGCTTGGCGTCTCCGAGTCATACAAGAAGATATACGAGATCGATTCACACGTAGGCCTCGTGAGCTCGGGACTGCTGAGCGACGCGAGAGACCTGGTGGAAGCCAGCCGCGTGAAGTCCCAGATAAACAAGATAACCTATGGCGAGCCCATTTCGGTGCCGTCTCTCACGAGATACGTATGCGACAGGATGCACATGGTGACCCAGTACGCCGGCATGAGGCCCTACGGAGTTGGACTCCTCATAGGCGGGATGAACGGCACGCCATCACTCTTCGAGACGGACCCCTCCGGGACCATGATAGAGTGGAAGGCCCAGGCGATAGGCAGGGGCGCCGAGAAGGCGAAGAAGGTTCTCGAGAAGGACTACAAGGAAGGCATGGACACCACAGCCGGTGTCAGGCTGATACTTTCCGCCCTCATGGCCGGGGAAAAGGAAACCGGCATGGAGAGCGTAGAGGTAGCTATCGTGAACGAGAAGGGATTCAAGTACCTCTCGCCCGAAGAGATAAAGAAGTATTCCTGAAAGACTTTGCATCTATCTCATAACGGGTGATTTCCATGGTTTCTGTCGACGAGGCTACGCATGCGAGGCTTACCAGGAACGGCATCCACTTCGAGGTCATGGTCGACCCGGACCTCGCGCTGAGGTTCCGAAAGGGCGAAGCGGTCCCAATAGAGGACGTGCTCGCCTCAAGGGACATATTCACCGACGCAAGGAAGGGTGACAGGGCTTCCGAAGAGGACCTGTCCGCCGCCTTCGGCAAGGCCGACCACGCGACCATAGCCTCCAGCATCATAAAGCACGGCGAGCTCCAGCTGACCACCGAGCAGCGCAGGAGGTTCGCCGACGAGAAGCGCAGGAAGATAGCGGACATCATATCCAGGCAGGGCATAGACCCCAAGACCAAGCTCCCGCACCCCCAGCAGCGCATCCTCAACGCCATGGAGGAGGCCAGGGTGTCAGTGGACCCGTTCAAGCCAGCCGAGGAGCAGCTCAAGGACGTCCTGGAGAAGATACAGTCCGTAATCGCGATATCACTAGAGAGAGTGGAGATATCTATCATAGTTCCAATGAGCCATGCGGGGAAGGCCAGCTCCCACATAAGGGAGATCGCGCCCCTCAAGAAGGAAGAATGGAGGAACGACTCGTGGCTTGCAGTCATCGAGATACCCGCAGGCATTCAGTCGGACGTCTACAGCCGGATAAACAGCGTGACCGGAGGGACGGCCGAAGTGAGGATTACAAAGGAACATAAACTATAAGGTTGGTGGAATTGATGGGAAAAGAACTACTCAAGAATGAGAGGGATTTCACGTCTCCCGGCGAGAGGCTCGTCGAGAGCATGGAATACCTTCCCGGCAGGAACTGCTTCAGGGAAGGCGACAACATATACGCGAAGAAGACAGGCCTCGTGCATGTCTCCGGCAGGGTCATCTCGGTCATACAGCTGAACGGGATATACATGCCTGTGAGGGACGACATGATAATAGGCGAGGTAAAGGAGGTCCAGAGCAACGGATGGGTGATAGATGTGGGAGCGCCGTACCAGGCGTACCTGCCGCTGTCCGGCGTGAGGGGATTCATAGACCCCAACAAGATGGACATGTCCAAGATCTACGGCGTAGGCGACATGATATACGGGAAGATAAAGATGGTGTCCTCCACGGGCTCCGTGCACATATCCATGTACGACCGGATGTGCAGGAAGTTCTCCGGAGGGAGGATAGTCCAGGTCAACCCCGCGAAGGTGCCCAGGATAATCGGCAAGAGCGGCTCGATGATAGACATGATAAAGGCGAAGACGGGCTGCAGGATAGTCGTGGGCCAGAACGGGATAATGTGGCTGGAGGGCGAGACCCCCGAAAGGGAGGAGTTCGTCATGAAGGTCGTGGACACCATACAGGACAAGTCCCACACGGAGGGGCTGACCAACGAGATAGAGAAGATGCTCAACGAGAGCGGCTTCAAGGTGGAACCCAGGCCGCACGACGAGCACTCCGACTATGAACACGATTCCAGGGGTGATGAACAATGAAGAGGAAAGACGGAAGGAAACCTGAGGACCTCAGGGAGCTGAAGATAGAGGCCGGCGTCCTTGAGAACGCCACCGGCTCCGCGAGGGTCCAGATGGGAAGGACCATAGCGGTCGCCGGCGTCTTCGGGCCGAGGGAGATGTTCCCGAGAAGGCTCCAGAAGTCCGACAGGGCGACGCTTCAGTTCAGGTACACGATGGCACCGTTCTCGACCGACGAGAGGGTCAGGCCCGGGAGGTCAAGGAGGAGCCAGGAGATATCGATGGTGGCGAGGAACGCCCTCGAGCCGGCGATATTCCTTGACGAGTTCCCGAAGGCGGCGATTGACGTGTTCGTGGACATAATACAGGCAGACGCTGGCACGAGGACGGCCGCGATAAACGCGGCGGCTGTCGCTCTGGCGGACGCGGGCGTCCCCATGAGGGACATCGTGTGCTCCGTGGCCGTGGGGAAGATAGACGGGACATACGTCGTCGACCTCGCGGGCAAGGAGGAGGACGCAAGCGCGTGCGACCTGCCGATAGCATACATGCCGAGCCAGGGGAAGATAACGCTTCTCCAGATGGACGGCGACATAACGAAGGAGGACTTCGGCAAGCTCCTCGAGCTAGCCAAGAAGGCCTGCGAAACCGTAAACAAGGCGCAGAGAGAGGCGCTGAAGAAGAGGTGGCTTAAATGAAGGTACAGGATGAATTCATACAGAAGCTTGCCGAGAAGGGCACGAGGGCGGACAAGAGGAAGCCCGACGAGGTGAGGGCGATAGAGATCGACACCCACCCGATAGAGAAGGCCGAGGGCTGCGCGCTCGTGAAGCTTGGGAAGACCAAGGTCATAGCCGGCGTCAAGCTTGAGGTCGGGACGCCGTTCTCCGACAGGCCGGACGAGGGCGTGCTCATGAGCAACGCCGAGTTCTCCCCGATATCGTCCCCGGATTTCGAGCCGGGGCCGCCGAGGGAGGACAGCATCGAGCTCGCGAGAGTCGTCGACAGGGGCATCAGGGAGTCCGGAGCGATAGACGTCAAGAAGCTCTGCATAAAGAAGGGGGAGAAGGTCTGGATAGCAAACATCGACGTGAACATCCTCGACAACTTCGGAAACCTCCTGGACGCGTCCGCACTAGCTGCGGCGGCGGCGCTGAAGACGGCGTTCTTCCCCAGCATAGACAAGGACGGCGTCGTCGACGTGTACGGGCCGAAGAGCAAGAACAAGCTGCCGGTCAAGTACGCCCCGATAGCATGCACCTTCCACAAGGTGGGAGGCAAGCTGCTTCTGGATGCGACAAGGGAGGAGGAGAACGCGTCGACCGCAAGGCTAACGATAACGACCAGGGACGACGGCAACCTCTGCGCGATCCAGAAGGGCGGCACCGGAGGCTTCACGACGGACGAGATACTCCAGGCGGCAGAGATTTCGATAAAGAGGGGAAAGGAAATCAGAAAGCTTATAAAGTGATTCCCCCTTTATCTTAATCTATAAACCCAGCGGGGTTCGGTGCACATGAAGACGAAGAAAGTCGGCGCGTCCGGAAAGTTCGGATCAAGGTACGGCAAGAAGGTCAGGGTCAACTTCCTCAAGGTCGCTTCCAAGAATTCAAACTCGTGGAAGTGCCCGAGCTGCATGAAGGATGCGGTGGCGAGGAAGTCGGCCGGAATCTGGGAGTGCAGCAAGTGCGGATACAAGTTCGCCGGCAAAGCTTATAAGCCGTCCTGATTCAATTATTATAGCTTCAGGTGATTAGATTATGTACAAATGCCTAGGATGCGGAAGAACCGTGAAGATAGAGCTTGCGACCGCGACGAAGATAATATGCCCGTCGTGCGGCTACAGGATCCTCGAGAAGGAAAGGCCGAAGGTCGCGAAGAAGATCCAGTCTGAGTGATGGCGATGGCAACAGCAGACGTCCAGCAGCTCATAATGCAGGCCCAGTCATACCAGCAGCACCTCCAGGCGATAGCGGGCCAGAAGGAGTCGCTGAACGTCCAGCTCATCGAGGGCGGCAAGGCGCTCGAGGAGCTCGCAAAGCCCGGTGAGGGCGACGTCTACAAGATAACCGGCCCCGTCCTCGTCAAGGTCTCCAAGGCCGACGCCAAGAAAGACATAGAGGAGAAGAAGGAGATCATAATGCTTCGCCTCAAGACGCTCGAGAAGAGCGAGGCGGACCTCAAGGCCAAGATGGACGAACTGCGCGCGAAGCTCTCCAAAGAGGGGATGTCATGAGCGGCGCGGGGGAAGTGGTCTCTCTCCTTGAGAGAGTGCTCTCCGACAGGGGCGTCCCGAAGAACGTCAAGGCCAGCATCGAGGAGAGCCTCGCCATGCTCAAGGACCCCAAGACGAACGACGTCAAGCTCGCGGAGGCCGCATCGATACTCGAGGAGGTCTCAGGCGACCCCAACCTGTCCGTCTATGCGAGGACTGTCATCTGGGACGCGGTGTCGAGGCTCGAGGCCCTCAGGTAGGGCATTCAAATTTAAATCTGCACGACATAAGGAGGCATAGGTAAATATGGTATTCAAAAGACTCAAGGACATGAAGTCTAACTTCATCTCTGTGGAGAAATCCGTCGTGCCCGGGGAACAGGACTACATAGAGGTCGACGTCGGCGGCGCATCTTTCGGCGGCGCGAAGGCCTCTCCGGCCAGGTCCGGGAAGATGGGAATCGTCATAGAGAACGTCGCGGAATTCGGGGATACCGAGAAGGTCCTCAAGGCGCTCAGGGAGGGCAACATCGTCCTCCTCAAGGTCAAGGCGCTCAAGGAGAAGGACCTCGGCGAGCTCAAGAGGGTCGTCGAGAGGCTCAAGAGGACCATCCTCGCGCAGAACGGCGACATAGTCGGCGTGGAACAGGACTGGCTCCTGCTCGTCCCCGAGACAGTCGTCGTGCACAGGTAAGGCGTCTTCGCCTTCCGGACATTTCCTTTGTTTTATAGACTCAGCCGGAGCCCGAGTTCTGGCTCTTCCTGAGGTAGACCCTCTCGATGAGCTCCTTCCTGCCGAAGCTCGCCACGGCGTCGGCTATCTCCTTCGGCCACGGCGGCTTGTCAAGCATCCTGGAGAGGGCGAACGTGTCCAGGGAGGAGACGTCCTTCCAGAGTCCCGCCTTCTCTATGAAGCTCTCAAGGTCGGCCCTGCCGGGCTCGTCCTTTCCCGGGAACCTGTACTTCTCGGCGCTCCATATCCTGGCGCTTTGCCCGGAGCCCGCGACGGTCGTAACGCCGCTGTCCCTCGCGAAGGCAATGAGCCTGGCCTTTATCTCATCCATCCTCTCCTCTATCTCCTTCTTCTTCTCGGTGAGCTCGGCGTAGCTGTTGACGAGGGCGACGCCGTCGTCCTTCACGAAGTCCTTGAGCGACATGGACTCGGTCCTGACCACGTGGGCCCATTCCGGGCACACGGGACGGAACTCGCACCAGTCGCATAGGGTCGAGGTCTTCGTCGGGTACTCGCGGGCGGACTCTATCTCCCTGATGTCCGAAATGACGGACTTCCTGAGCTCCTCCAGCTCCTCCTCCGTCTTCTTCAGGACGATGTCCTCGTCGAACTTGAGGAAGTGCCAGACCAGCTTTGCGTCCTTCGCGTTCGGGTAGTTCTTCAGGACGGCGAGCGCGTAGAGCGCCAGCTGCCTGTCCTCCTTGAGGTATTCCCTCAGTGGGAGGCGGGAGCTGGTCTTGTAGTCGTGTATCTCGTAGCTGCCGTCGCCCAGGTAGGCCAGCCTGTCTATGTAGCCCTGCAGCTTGTACCTGCCGTCGCCGTCGAGGTCTATCAGGATCCGCTGCTCAAGGCCGACGGTCTTCGCCTGGTCGAATGGGTAGTGGCGGCCGTAGTAGTCGGCTACGTACTTCTCGCCCATCATGCGGTAGTTCTCCGGGGAGTAGTCCTTCCTGACCACCGCTATTGCCTTGCTCCAGTTCTTCGCCCAGAGTGCGTTGTAGTACATGAGCAGCTCCTGCTTTGACGGGAGCTTGTGGAAGCCCGCATCCTTGTAGAGCTTCTCCAGCGTGTCGTGGACAATGGTCCCCATGAACGCCTCCACGGTCTGCTCCACCTCGGGCTTTACCTTGTCTATGTACTTGAGCTTGAACCTGTATGGGCACTGCTGGAACGTGGATATCCTGCTGTGGGAGTATAGGACCATAACAGAATAATCCCCGCAAATCGTTAAAAATGCAGGGGTGCCACTGCAGATGACGACATATTGTGAGTAAACTACTTAAATCTGGGTAGGTAATATTTGGCAATGGAAGTACTCAACATACTCATATACCTCGCGAGGAACGGCGCGCTGGCGAGGCCGATAGCCGTCACCACCTCCGGGATGGGGAAGGATATAGGGATATCCCAGCAGAGCGTGAGCAGGTGGCTCATGTACCTTGAGAGGAAGGGCTACACGGAGCGCCAGAAGGGCATAAGGGGCCACATAGTCCGGATATCGCCAAAGGGCAAGGACCTGATGGTCCGGATGAGGAACGGCCTCATAGAGGCGCTCTCCGGAAGCAACAAGTTCATGATGAGGGGAAACGTCGCTCCCGGGATGAGCGAGGGCGGCTACTACATAGGCCATGAGGAGTACGCGAGGAAGATAAGGGAGACGCTTGGCTTCACCCCGTACCCGGGCACACTGAACGTCAGGCTGAAGGCCATGGGCGACAGCCATTGCAAGGAGAAGATGGAAGCGCTCGAGGGCGTGACCATACCGGCGTTCAGGAAGGGCGGAAGGACGTTCGGCGCGCTCAAGTGCTTCCCATGCCTCATAAACGGCACCCACGGGGCGGTGGTGATGCCAGAGAGGAGCCACTACGGCTCGGACATACTCGAGGTCATATCCGCGTTCAACCTCAGGGACAAGCTCAAGCTCGCGGACGGCGACAACGTCAAGGTGGAAGTGATAGGATATGAAAAGCTATGAACTGACGACCGCGGCTGCGCTCGCGGCGATATCCGCCGCGCTGCAGCTCGTGCACGTGGGGGTGGCGACGCCATCAGGGATATGGATAGACCTGGTAGCAGTCTCCTGGGTCCTCGCCTACTTCCTCTACGGCACGAGGATGTCGCTAGTCGTGAGCATCGCCGGCGCCCTCATAATAACACTCTTCGCGCCGAGCACGTGGCTCGGGGCGCTCATGAAGTGGACGGCCACCATCCCGATGATAGCGGTTCCCGCGGCGTTCGCCGTGATGGCCAGGATGAAGCCGTCGGGATACTCGGCCGCGAGGAAGCTCATCCTTCCCGTGGCGCTCGCACTGGTCATAAGGGCAGCCGTGATAGTGCCGCTGAACTACTACTTCGCGATACCCATATGGACGGGATGGACTCCGGAGGAGGCCATCGCGAACCTTCCGTGGTACCTCATCGCGGGGCTGAACGCCATCCAGGGCGTGCTCGAGGTCGCCCTCGCATGGCTCCTCTGCTTCAGGTTCAGGCTCGACAGGTTTTCGGCATGGAGATAAAGATAAAGGACGTCCGCTTCAGCTACCCCGAGAGGGAGGTGCTGAAGGGGGTAACCCTTGACATAGCGGAAGGGGACTTCATGGGCATCACCGGATCCACCGGCTCGGGGAAGACGACGCTCGCCTACTGCATAAACGGCCTCATACCGCACTCCGTGCGGGGGAAGTTCTCGGGGAGCGTCACGGTGGGCGGCATGGACACCAGGAAGCACAAGATAGCGGAGCTTTCAAGGAAGGTCGGAATCGTGTTCCAGGACCCGGACTGGCAGATATTCAGCCTCACCGTGAAGGACGAGGTGGAGTTCGGGCTGAAGAACCTGAAGATGGATGACGTTGAGAAGCGGGCCCTGGCGGCCCTCAAGACCGTGGGGCTGTCCGGATACGAGGAGACCCTCCCCCACAAGCTGTCCCACGGGCAGAAGCAGAAGCTGTGCATAGCCTCGGTCCTCGCCATGGAGCCCGACGTGATAATACTCGACGAGCCGACCTCGCAGCTGGACCACCGCAGCACCATGTCAGTGTACGGCATGCTGAGGGACATCAACAAGAAGGGAAAGACCGTCATAGTCATAGAGCACAACACGGACCTGCTGGCGGAGCACGCCAAGAGCGTCGCCGTGCTCGACAGCGGCAGGATAGCGAAGGCCGGCCCCGCCAGGAAGGTACTCTCCGACAGGAAGCTCCTCGAGAGGCTCGGCATAAAGGTCCCGGGTGCGTGCAGATGAGCCCCAAATTGAAGATTGTGGCCATGCTCGCCATGAGCTCGGCGCTCATAGCTTTCCCGGATTTACGCCTGATTTCTGCCGTTTCCGCGGCCCTGGCGGCCCTCATAGCCTCCTTCAGGCTGTCCCGGAGGTTCCTCTCCTGGCTCAAGCCGATGCTTCTCGTGTTCGTGGTGGTGGTCCTGCTCCAGTCCGTGGAGCTCGCGGCCCCGGTGTTCACCGCCAGCGGGTTCCTGGACGGGATGATGTTCTCCCTCCGTATATTCGCGCTCGTCTCGGCGGTCTTCCTGCTTGTCGAGACCACTCCCGCCGGCAGGCTTCACGAGGCATTCTTCTTCCTTCCGGGGACGATGAGGCACTTGATGGCCATGGCCCTTGCAATGCTCCCATGGATAAGCGAGCTTGCGGGCAACGTGATGAACGCCCAGAGGGCGAGGGGAATAGACTTCCGCTCGCCGAACCTCTCGAGGACTTACGTGCCGCTTCTGGTGCCCATGTTCGCCAAGACTCTTGACAGGTCCGAGAGGATGGCCCTCGCAATGGAGGCCCGCGGTTTCGGCTCGGACTAATACGTGTCCACCAGACAGTGGGCAATTGGGTTAATTTTAAAAAGCTTATGCTCATAGTAATACAATGATTCCCATGATGAAAACACCCGTTTCCACGGACACGCTATTCAACAGCGCAATGGACATAGTCGACAACAGGGACATGTATACGGGATTCCTCAAGAAGAACTTCGGAAACGACTGGAACTCCGTGGACATCGGCGAGGTGCACCGGAAGCTCCTCGAGAACATGCAGAAGTACGCCGCGGGCCAGTGAGCCGCAACATTTTTATTTCTACTGCACATCCTGTCATGATGCATCACGAAAATTCCTACCCCGCCGAGGAGCAGCCCCTGCCGGTGACAGCTACCGACGCCATGCTGCTCTTCTCGTACGGGGCCTACATCAACCCTTCCAAGTACGAGGATGTCCTTAAAAAGCTCTACGGCGAGGTACCGGAGAAGGTCGACGCCCACGCCGTGTACAGGAAGCTCGAGACCAGGTTCTTCGACAACGGCCTCGCTGCCGATGAGGCCACGGCAAAGCTCATCGAGACGCTCGGCGACGACTTCGTCAGCGAGTACGGCGACCGCATACGCGGGCTTGCAGGCTATGTCAAGCATTAAAACCATCCGGCCCAATAGCATATAATGGGATACGGGTTCTTCAAGCCGACTAAATACAAGCTCATACTCTTCGCCGCGATGTCCGCCCTGCTGCTGTACATGCCGGTCATACCCACCCTGACGGCTTCGGTTCCCGATGCTCCCGCATACGGATGGACCCTCAGCCCGGCGGCCTACTCGCTCATGGGAAGCAGCGTCCCGAGCCAGTACTTCGGCGTCGCCAGCGGCGGGGCGGGAGGGATGATGAGCATGCTCGTTGTCCTGACAGCTGGGTACCTCGTAGCCTGCGCGATAGCATACGTCTTCCACTCCATGCACAAGTGAGCCTTGCGGGAACCGAATAAAAAGCTTCCTGCCAACTTTCACTAATGGCCAGCCTCGAATATTCCGGGAACGTGGAACTTGAGAAGGCCAGGGAATACCTGCGGGAGATGGAGGACCCCATAATAATATACCTGTACGCGCGGTCGAGGTACCTCAAGAACGACATCGTCTACGAGCCCGGCGGCATAAAGGTCAAGGACTACAAGGGGAGCTACTTCGGCCACTTCTTCGAAAAAAGCCAGAAGCTGCACGCCGAGATGGGGAGGTTCAAGCAGGCCGGTGAGGTGCCGTTCATAGACGATGTCCCGGAGCCCACAGTGGAGAGGGAATCCACGCACTACCTTCTCGGCGACTCGGATATCAACATAAACGATACTATATTGGGATTCTACATAGGAAGCCTGGGGTTCCTTTGCAAGCCGGGGAACAGGAGCGACCAGTACGGCGACGCCGCGGACTGTGACATACATGCGCTAGGCAGCATCTCGCCCAGGATAATCAAAGGCGGGGTGAAGGTAGCCGACGCCAAGTACAGCCAGCACAAGGAGGCCTTCGACTACGTCGTGGAGACCGGAGGCCCGGGAGCGCAGGCCGCGCTCATGGACATGCTGACGGTCCATCCGCAGGAGGTCAAGGTCTTCAACAGCGTGCTGGAAAAGGCCAAGAATCACGGCGTCAGGGATCCCGGAGCGATACACGACGCGTACAAGTGGATAGT